>CAYFVT010000005.1:0-12143 GCA_964346705.1 uncultured Actinomyces sp.
TAGACGACCCTAAGTCGGTGAGCAGCATTCCCCGATCCGTCGCCTCCAACCGCGCATGCTGACGCGACACCAGGGGGTCAATCACCTGAATAGTGGAACCCTCATCCCGACCGATAATTCCGACACCCGGGGCGTGGGAAGAGTAGCTGCCAACCACCTGCTGGCCCGCAGCCCGCGGGGGCGACACATAGTTAACCGGGGGTAAGGGCGCGCCCGGTACGGTTGCCTTCTGCCCCGAATAAAGAAACGTGGTGTCAGAGGACGCCTCCTCATCACCTGTAACACTGGCACCGGCATTCAGGCCGCCGGGCGGTGGTGGGGCCGGCACAGCACCCCGAACTGGGGCAGGTGCTGGGGCAGGTGCGGGGGCCGGAACTGGGGCTGGCGGAGCGGGAGGTGCGGGCCTCCGCGCAGCCTGCTGAGGGACGGGACTGCCGGGAGCCGCGGCTGAAGACGGCCCCGCAGTGGGAGGGGGCGGAGGCGGAGGTAAGCCCGGGGGCAGCACCTGGCTCTGCTGAGCGCTTCGCGTAGCCTCATCACCCGCATTGTGGTGTGCCTCAGCCGGGCTGGCACCCCGAACAGTGGGGGGCGCAATCACTTTCAGGCTGACAGTTGGACTGCTGTCAGCACCACCCAAGTGGATCGTAGTTAAACCATCCACGCGAACAGTGTTCCGGCGGACACCGTCAACATGTAAACCGTTAGTGCTGTCCAGGTCCTGAACCACCCAGGCAGCTTCCTGGTTCCCTGCCTGCCCACTTTCCTGGAAGGTGATGGTGAAGTGGGCGCGGGAAATCAGGTCCGCCGGAAGGCGGATGTCCGCGTCCGCGCCCCGTCCCACAACCACAGTGCGGCCAGGGGCCACGCGCCAGCGTCGTTCACCCTCACCCACCACAGAACCAGCCGGTTTCATCGCGTTATCCAAGACAATGCGGTACGCGGTCATTCCTCACCCCGTTGTTCAGTGCTGCATCGCGGCAGCCAACATGAGGCCACGACTGTCAGCGGCTAGCCCCACGTAGTAGTTGCGTTAGTAGTTCCGCATGTGGGCTTGGAAGAATTCTTTTCGTGCCCTGTTGCGTTTTACCAGCCAAACAATACCTGTTATCAGGCCGATCAGTCCCGCGAAGCCGAGCAGGGATGACCAACCGAACGCCTTCGTCGTCATGGGTACAAGATTATTCAACAACGCCCCCTGGAAGGACGGCATTATTTGGCCGTCCTGCACCCCCTCGCAGTGCAGGGTGTAAGTGCCTGGCTGCAAGTCGCGGACAACCAGTAAATCCTGGTTCCCTTCCGGACGTAAGGGGAAGTCTGTCCCCGACTGGTCGGTTAGAAGGCAGCTTGCGGGGCCCCCATCAAGGATTGCCGTCCCGAATACCCCCTGCTCGTCCACAGTGACTTGACCGCCGTTTGGCACTTGCAGGGACCCGTCCATCACGTTGCTGATCCCAATCCCAGAGAACAGGAGGGCCACCAACAAGATTGGTGCCACCACGAACATGGAAAAAAGAGAGACAACAATCAGCCAGACGGGGCCCGTGCGGGGCGGTGGGTCGGCTTGTGCTCCCGCTCCCCCACCCCGGTAAGGGCTGGAAATGTCCGGGGCCACACTCTGGAATGGGGAGTTACCCGAACCGGTCCCCATCCCGCTGCGTTCCTCACCCTGCGGAGGGAGGTATGGGGACGCCTGCCCGTACTGGGCAGGCTCCCGGCCAGAAGACTGCCCAGGAAACTGCCCAGAAGAAAGGCCCGAAGGGTACCCAGTTGATTGGGACGGCGCCTGTGGAGGCGACTGGCCGTATACGGGCCAGGGGCGCTCGTCCTCGTACGAATCGTCAGACGCCAACGCCTGTTACCGTCCCTTCTTGGGTGCGGTAGCGGGATCCTGTTCGCGCAGACGCTCGTCCCGCAAACGTTCCAAACCCGAGATTTCTATTGGTTCCAAGTCGCCGCCCACCACTTGCTGCAGCAGGTAGTCAGCCAGTTCAGGGTTACGCGCCAAGGCTGGGCCATGCAGGTACGTACCGATAATGCTTCCCTGTACGGCCCCCTCCTGCGGCGGAGTGTGTCCCGCCCCGTTACCGATGCCGCTAATAACATTTCCGAGGGGGAGGGCGTCCGGCCCCAGAGCTGTGCCCCCACCATGATTCTCAAAGCCAGTCAAAGGTAGTGTCAGGCCCGGCAGGAGCGGTTCGGTGACAAGCTCGCCCGTCGCGCGCGTCTCACGCGGGACCGTGGCAACATCCAAAAGTTCTAAGCCGCGCACTTCGTTGCCTTTCCTGTCCGCATAGAACTTGCCCATGATTTGCAGGGCCGCACAAACGGCCAGTACGGGCGCGCCTTTTGAGATCGCCGCGCTTAAACCCTTCTGGCTGCGCAGACGGTCCGTAGCAATAATTTGGGCTGCGTCTTCCCCACCCCCAAGAGTGTAAATATCCAGGTCGGATGGGACCTTCGTGTCTAGGTCCACGGTGACCACTTCTGCTGGGATGCCGCGACGAACCAGCCGTTGCTGCAACACGAGCGAGTTCCCACTGTCACCGTAAGTGCCCAACACCTCCGGGTAAATCAGCCCAATGCGGACTGTGGATTCAGTTGCCACCGCGGTCTAGCTCCTTCTTCAAATCACGGAAAGCCGTGTAATTCGCCAACACTTCCACGGGGCCCGGGGAACACGCCTGAATGGCCTGCCACGGGTCATCAATGATCTCCGCGTCAACACCCGCGTAGTCCAGCCGGACAGCCAAATCAGCCACCCGCTGACCGCTAGCGATGATCCGCGTGCCATCCGAGTGGGGTAGCTCCGCAAACGGAACGTCCCACAGCCAGGACGTATCCACACCGTCAGCCATTTCCGCATTCACTGCGATCACAATCTGGCGGGCATCCGCCGGAACCATGAGCAGCGACTGCTGCCATCCCGCAGGGTTCTTCGCTAGCAGCAGCCTCACCTGCCGCCCCCCAACATCGTAAGTTTGGTACCGACCGGAAATGCCCTCAACCTTTTTCACGGCGGCTGCAGCGCGCCGCAGGGGGGCCCCCAAAGTCACGGCAGCTGCCAGCGCCAACGCTGCGTTCCCCTGGTTCACTTGGCCGGGTAACCGCAGTTTGACCCGCTGGCGTACCCCTTCCTGCCCGTGCAAGATGAATTCGTTGCTGTCCCCGCCCTGCGGGTCCCGGTCGTCTTGAGTCAGCCACCAGTCGGGCACGGGACGACGGTAAAGGTGTGACCCCTCCACGGTCCAGTCCCGCACCGCAATGTCAAAGTCCCCCGCGGTCCTGCCGCCCGTTTCAGGCCCCACTGTTTGTGCTTGGCGCACTAACGTGCCGGTGCGGGGGAACGCGGCAGCATCCGCCTGCCAGGGGGCGCCAGCAGCGACCCAAACTACCTTCCGCGCATCCCAAGCAGCCGAAACTATGAGCGGGTCGTCAGCGTTAGCAACAATGGTTGCCTGCGGGTTGGTTGCCACCGCTTCGCGTAGTCTGCTTTCCACGGTCGCGATTTCACCGACCCTGTCCAACTGGTCACGTGACAGGTTTATCAAAATAATCACTTCCGGTTTGGTGGCAGCGGCAACCACCGGAAGATTCATTTCGTCCACCTCCAGAACTGCGTACGGCGCCTGCAGGTCCGACATGAGGGCGGTTATTATCCCGCTCTCCATGTTGTCCCCACCCAGGTTCGCAGCAACACTTCCCAAACGTTTCAACGCCGCCACTGTCAGCCGGGTGGTAGTCGACTTCCCGTTAGTGCCAGTCACAAGCACTACCCGGCGCCCTTCAGTGAGCTCCTCTAAAACCGCCGGGTCAACTGTTTGAGCCAGCCGTCCGCCAATCATTCCTCCCGCGCCCCGCCCGACCACGCGGGACGCTGTGCGGGCGGTCAGACCCGCCACCACGGCCATCTTGGTGCGTGGGCTTAGCGGGGGTAGTACTCTAACCGTTCTCTTCTTCTTGGCTTTACCCTTTTTCACCGGCGTCACTTTCTTCCTGCCTGGCTTTCGCTTCTCTCTGCCACTTCACATAGAAACGTATAAGCGATTCCCAATCCCCAAAACCAGTATCCCTCAGTAACTCCCCAGTGCCGCTACCTTCCGACTGGTGATCCGCATTTTGGGTCGCCGCGTCCCGCCTGGCTCTGGCCCGCACCTGCCCTGCCGAGTCAGCAGTGAAAACACGTGAGGTTGGGTGCGCGGCGTCACGCAGGGATTGGGTGAGGGCGGCCACGTCCTTTTCTAGCCTCTCAATTTCCTGCTGCAATTCGAGCGCCAATTGCACGCCAGCCAAGTTGACGCCTCGTTCCTGCGTCAAGACGCGCACTTGCCTCAACTTTCGCAGGTCTCCCGGGGAGTAGCGGCGACCCCGACCTTTCGTCCGTGAGGGGGTAACCAAACCTAAACGGTCATACTGCCGCAAGGTTTGGGCGTGCACCCCAACCAGGGAGGCCGCGGCAGAAACCGTGTACACGGCTTCCTTGTCCGGCCCCACCTGTGAATGTTGGGGTTGCATGCTGATCATCTGCGGGCGGCCTCCATCAAAGCCTCACGCGGATCCCAGTCACCCATTTCCTGCTGCAACTTCTCAACTGTTTCCCGCACCTCATCATCCGCGGATTTGGGTGCCACGATTCGCAGTTCCACCAGCACGTCCCCCTGCTTCTTGCCCTTCTTGATCCCCTTGCCGCGCACGCGCAGCACCTGGCCAGAAGAAGAGTTAGCGGGAACTTTCACGCCCACTGTCGTCCCATCTGGCAGGGGCACGTTGACGGGGGCACCCAAGACGGCTTCTGGGTAACTGACTGGCACCTTCACGCGCAGGTTGTCGCCCTCCAAACTAAACACGGGGCTCTGCCCCACGCTGATCGAGACAACCAGGTCACCGGCTGGGCCGCCGCCGGCCCCCGGCTCACCTTTCCCGCGCAAACGGATCTTCTGCCCGTCCTTAACACCTGCGGGAATACGCACCTTCAGGGGTTTGCCACCCAGGCTGAACTCTAGAGTTTCACCCTGGTAGGCCTGCTTAAACGTGATACTGGCAGACGTGGCCAGGTCCTGACCCTTCTGCGGCTGAGGGGGACCGCCAAAGCCGCCCCCACCACCGCCGGAGAACAGGGACGACAAAATGTCCTCAAACCCTCCCCCGCCGCCTGCTCCGCCCCCGAAGCCGCTGCCACCGAAGCCGCCGCCACCGCCCGTGTATTGGACGCGCGGGTCGCCCCCAGCGAACATGCCGCCGAACATGTCTTCAAACCCGCCACCGCCCGGACCGCCGGATGTGAACCGGGGTCCCCCGGCTGCCATGGCGCGGATCGCATCGTAACGTTCGCGCTGCTCCTTATCGGAAAGGACCGCGAAGGCCTCCCCAATCTCCTTGAAGCGTGTCTCCGCTTTCTTATCTCCCGCGTTTTGGTCCGGGTGAAACTTCCGGGCCAGTTTGCGGTAAGCCTTACGGATCTCTTTATCGTCGGCTTCACTGTCGACCCCAAGAACCGCGTAGAAATCCTGGTCGAACCAATCCTGTTCTCCCACAGGTTTCTCCTTTCACTAAGTTATTGCGCCCCACCCGCATTTGGTGGGGCCAACCGTTCAGTCTGTTTACTCGGGGTTATCTACGATTACTTTTGTGGGGCGCAGAACCTGGTCACCCAAACGGAACCCTGACTGCAAGACCTGGCTTATGACTGTTTCCGTAACCTCCGGGTTCGTGTTAGCCATCAGCGCGTCATGCAACTGCGGGTCAAACACATCACCGACAACACCGAAGCGCTCCACGCCGTAACCGGTGGCAAGGGCTTCCTCCAACTTTTCGGCAATGGAAGCAAACGGACCTTCCGCCAGGTCCCCGGCAGCCCGCGCCGCCTCAATGTCATCCAGCACGGGCAGCAGCAATTCAATCACTGCCTGGCTGCCCTCATCCCGACGCTGCTTCGCCTCACTCTTCGTCCGGCGAACGTAATTGCCGTACTCCTGCTGCACGTTGAACGTTTCCGCCCGCGACCTAGCCAGGTCATCCTGAGCCTGCTCCAACTGCTCCTGCAACTTCAACAAAGGGGAGGGTTCACCCAGGTCCTCTTCGAACGCGGTGAAATCAACTTCCTCAACGCCTTCCTCCACACCCTCATCCTGCAGCCCGTTACCGTCGGCCTTGTTTTCACTCAATTTATTGCTCTTCTTTCGTCAACTGTCCCGCTTGTGGACCCGTTTAGTGGGGCCCGTTTACAAAGGAAGGGGCCGCTTCCGCGACCCCTTCCTTTCCGTTACTTGCCCTTACTGGGGGCCACTACCGGTTGTTAGTCTTCTTCAACGATTTCCGCGTCGATGACTTCTTCTTCAGCGTTGACGTCAGCCTGGCTGGGAAGTTCCTCTTCCTGAGCCTGCTGTTCGGCCTGGTAGACCTCGTCACCAATCTTCATGCCAACCTCATTCAGGTGGTCCAGGGCCTTCTTCACAGCATCCGTATCGTCACCCTCCAGGGCTTCCTTCACTTCAGCAATAGCCTTGGTAACCGTTTCGGTCGTGTCGGCAGAGAGCTTGTCTTCGTTGTCCTTGAGTAGCTTCTCCAGGGAGTAAACGGTCTGTTCCGCAACGTTCCTGGTCTCCAGCTCCTCGCGGCGCACCTTGTCTTCCTCAGCGTGCTCCTCGGCCTCACGAACCATCCGGTCAATGTCTTCCTTCGGAAGGGCAGAGCCACCGGTAATGGTCATGGACTGCTCCTGGTTGGTGCCCCGGTCCTTCGCGGAAACGTGAACGATACCGTTCGCGTCAATGTCGAAAGAAACCTCAATCTGGGGAACACCGCGCGGGGCGGGTGCAATACCGGTCAGTTCGAACGTGCCCAGCGGCTTGTTGTCCCGCGTGAACTCACGCTCACCCTGGAAGACCTGGATCAGCACGGAAGGCTGACCGTCCTCGGCGGTAGAGAACACTTCGGTTGCCCGCGTCGGAATGGCCGTGTTGCGCTCAATCAGCTTCGTCATGACGCCACCCTTGGTTTCAATACCCAGGGACAGCGGGGTCACGTCGATCAGCAGAACGTCAGAACGGTCGCCCTGCATAACACCGGCCTGCAGCGCGGCACCGATCGCAACGACCTCATCCGGGTTCACCGTACGCGTCGGCTCTTTACCACCGGTGAGCTTCACAACCAGTTCGTTGACGGCGGGCATCCTGGTGGAGCCACCAACAAGAACGACGTGGTCAATGTCAGAGACGGAGACGCCGGCCTCACGAATAACATCCTTGAACGGCTGTTCCGTGCGGTCCAACAGGTCCTTCGTCATGTCTTCGAACTTGGCGCGGGTTAGCTGCTCATCCAAGTGGATGGGGCCCGCTTCGGACATGGACAGGTACTGCAGCGAAATGTTCGTGGTTGTCGCGGTGGACAGTTCACGCTTCGCCTGCTCCGCAGCTTCCTTCAACCTCTGCAGCGCAACCGGGTCCTTGCCCAAGTCAACACCAGTCTTGCTCTTCACCTGCTGGATCAGCCAGTCAACAATGCGCTGGTCCCAGTCGTCGCCACCCAAGCGGTTGTCACCGGAGGTCGCGCGAACCTGAATGGTAGAGAATCCGTCCTCATCCTTCGCCACTTCCAGCAGCGAAACGTCGAACGTACCGCCGCCAAGGTCGAAGACCAGGATCAGTTCTTCCTCTTTACCCTTGTCCAGGCCGTAGGCCAGAGCGGCCGCGGTCGGCTCGTTGATAATGCGCAGAACGTTCAGCCCAGAAATCTGGCCCGCGTCCTTCGTTGCCTGACGCTCAGCGTCGTTGAAGTAAGCCGGAACGGTAATGACCGCATCCTTGACCTCTTCACCCAGGTAAGTTTCGGCGTCCTGCTTCAGCTTGCCCAGGATGCGTGCGGAAATTTCCTGCGCCGTGTATTCCTTGCCGTCAATCTTCTTGGACCAGTCGGTGCCCATTTCCCGCTTCACGGATGCGATGGTGCGGTCAACGTTGGTCACAGCCTGACGCTTCGCAATTTCCCCAACCAGAACTTCACCGTTCTTGGAGAACGCGACCACCGAGGGCGTGGTGCGCACACCTTCAGCGTTAACAATAATTGTGGGCTCCCCACCTTCCAGTACCGCGAGGGCGGAGTTGGTGGTCCCCAGGTCAATACCTACTGCTCGAGCCATGCTCGTCTCCTCTTTTTCTAAGTTGCTCAACAAACCTGTTGAAATCGTCTTCTAGTCATTTCACACCCCGCGTCCCGAACCGTGTTCCGAATTAGATCTGGCCGATTCTTGCGAACTTGAGTGCAACAGACTCAACTATAGACCGCCGACTCCATCCAGGCAAGACTTTAAAGTGAAAGTTGAGTCACTCGCACTCAACTTTGGGCCGCTCCGAACGGCGACAAGGGCGCAAGTGGGCTATGGTCCGACTCACACCTGCTAACCTCGGTTCAACGGAAATTTTTGGGAGCGTTGATGACACGAGTTGCTACGCCTGGAACACCCTCCTGGCTTGGAAGCATGAATGACCGCACCGTACTGCAGTTGGCTCTGGAAGAAGGCGTGGTCACCCGCTCCCAACTGCACCGGTTGACGGGACTGTCCAAGCCCACCACAACCCAGGTCATCAACCGTCTGATGGAAGCGGGCCTGGTTTATGAGACCGGCCCAATTCCGGGGCGGCGCGGTCCCAGCGCCATCGGCTATGCCGTTCACCCTGACTTGCATTTGGGTGTGGCTATCGACGTTTCAGCGGAGCACATGACGGCCACCATCGTTGACACCGCTGGCAACGACTATCCCGTAATCGAAGAGGAACGCGTAACCGGCGCTGAGGACTCCGCCCAAGACATGCTTGACCGGGATGGGGGTGAGCAAGCGATTAGCTCAATCGGCGCCTTAGTTCGCAAAGCAGCGAAACTGGCGAATAAAGACCCCCAGAAAGTGAAGCACCTTCTGCTGGGCATTCCCGGTTCGATAATTGGAGAGGACGAGTTCTGGGGCGCCGAGGCTCTTGAACCCTGGCCGAAGAAAAGTTTAGGGCAAACCCTCAGCAGCGCGCTCGGCGTGACTGTCCACTTTGAGCGGGACGTGTATTTAGCTGCCGCCGCGGAAGCCGCCGCAGCATGTGGAGAGGGGCCAAGCTTCGTTAGCTACCTGTGGATGGGTAACGGGCTGGGCCTGGTCACCATTGTGGATGGGGAACCCTTGACTGGCGCCAGGGGCCTAGCGGGGGAAGTTGGGTTCCTTCCGGTTCCTGCCCGCCCCGCCGGGTCGCTGCCATATCCCGACTTCAGCCTGGACTTGGACACCACTCCCGGACCGAAAGAGGGCCAGCCACTGCAGCTTCAGGATGTTATTGGCGGCCGCCAAGTCGCTAACCTGGCGCGCAAGGCGGGGCTGGATGTCGCCACCTACACGAAAGCCATCAAGGGCCTGAACGCCCAGTCCGGTGACGACTTCGCCCGCACTCAAGTACTGGAATTCCTGGGTCCCTGGATTGCGCAAGTCACACTGTCTAGCCTTTTCATGCTGAACCCGTCCACCCTAATCTTGGGTGGCCCTACCGGTGACATGGGTGGGGCCGACCTGGCCGCCCTAGTCCAGAAAGAAGTTGCGGCCTACACCGACTGGAACATCACTATTGAACCGTCCCGCGTCGGCGCCAGCGCACCCCTGGAGGGCGCACGCAACCGACTTCTGGAACAAGTCCGACAAGCCCTTTTAGACAGAGCAGGCCCAACCCCACCCCAGCAGGAGGAATAACCCATGGCCGTAGAAATAATGACGGAACCCACCGAAGAGCTCCGCACCGCCATCAACACTCTTATCCCACAACTTTCTTCCTCCGCCAAGCCGATGACGCCCGCGGAGCTAGAAGCATTCGTCAGCCAAAAGGGGGTTTACCAGTTCGCGTTCAGAAGCGACGCTTCCGGAGAAATCCTGGGACTACTGACCCTTGTCACCTTTGACATTCCGACCGCGAAACGCTCTTGGATAGAGGACGTGGTGGTGGATGAGGGCGCCCGCGGCCAGGGCGCCGGCCGAGCCTTAGTTGAGGCAGCCGTCGCAAAAGCCACGGAAGTTGGGGCTGTCACCACTGACTTGACGACCCGCCCGTTCCGCACCGCCGCGAACCGGCTGTACCGAAGCTGCGGATTCGAACAGCGCGAAACGAACGTCTATCGTTACCAAGCATGACCGCATCTTCGAATCCTCAGACACCAACAGTCAGCGTGAACGACCCGCAGGTTCGGGCCTACACAGACCAATACTTAGAGTTCGTTGAACGCTCACCTAGCTCCTACCATGCTGCCCACAACGTGGTGGAACAGTTGGAGCAGGCCGGGTTCAGCCAGGTAGACCCAAGCCAGCCTTGGGTGACGGATCCCGGCGACTACTACCTACATCAGGGTGGGGCTGTCCTGGCATGGCGCGTCCGCGGTGGGGAAGACTCTTTCCGCGTTGTCGGTGCCCACACGGACTCCCCCGCCCTGAAACTGAAACCAGTCCCAGCCCGCACCACCACGGATGGTTGGGGTCAACTGCTGGTGGAAATCTATGGCGGCCCCCTATACGCGCCGTGGCTTGACCGGGAGTTACGCGCCGCCGGCATGGTGGTCGACCAGACGGGCGGCCAGCACCTGGTTGCCACACCACCCCTAGCGTTGATCCCCTCACTAGCCCCCCACTTGGACCGGGAAGTGAACAGCAAGGGCCTGACGTTAGACCCCCAAGCCCACTTGCAGCCACTGTGGACGGTGGGCGACACGGGCGACATTTTGGACGTGATCGCGCGGTCGGCAGGCCTGGAGGATTCCAGTGACATCCTGTCGTGGGAACTCTTTCTGAGCCCTTCCGAAAAGCCGGGACGTTTCGGCGCGAATGAGGAGTTCATTGCCGCGGGCCGTCAAGACAACCTGTCGTCCTCGTTCGCTGGATTACACGCCCTGTTAGAAGCGGACGTGGATGGCAGCAGTATTCCCGTCCTCGCCCTGTTCGATCATGAAGAGATTGGTTCCGCCACGCCAACGGGCGCGCGCGGACCGCTTCTGCCGACCACGTTGCGGCGGATTGCGTTGGCCCAGGGAATTGATGAGGACGGCTTCGCCGCGATGCTGACCCGCAGCTACCTGATTTCTGCGGACGCAGGCCACGGCGTGCACCCGAACTACCCGGAGAAGTTGGACCCGCAAGTGCGCCCAATGCTTGGGGGCGGACCGTTGTTAAAGGTGGATGCTGACCAGCGTTACGTTACGAACCCGGAAGGGACGGCCCTGTGGAAAAGGCTCTGCCAACAGGCGGATGTTCCCACCCAGCCGTACGTGACGCACAGTTCCATGCGGTCCGGTTCAACGATTGGGCCGGCGCTGGCCACGATGCTGGGGCTCATAACGGTTGATGTTGGTATTCCTCTGCTGGCTATGCACTCCACGCGGGAGGTCAGCCACGTGCTGGACCCGTACCATTTGAGTGAAGCGCTGGAAGCATACTGGGCCGGGCTGCCCGTGGAAGGGTAAGCGGATGCGTCTGGATGTTTGGTTGTGGAATGTCCGCCAGTTCCGCTCCCGGTCCCTGGCGACGGCCGCTGTGCGCGCGGGTCACGTCCGCGTTAACGGGAACCCGGTGAAGGCTTCCTTCCAGGTCGCTGTCGGCCAGACTGTGCGGGTTCGGGTCCACGGGTTTGACCGGGTTCTTGAAGTCGTGTCCCTACCACCCAAACGGCTGGGCGCCCCGGAAGCCGTCAAATGCTACATTGACCACTCCCCGCCGCGACCTAAAATTTATGGTGGCCTGCCCCGCCGTGACCCGGGAACTGGCCGGCCCACCAAGAAAGAGCGGCGTCAGTTAGAGAAACTACGCGGCGCCGAATGGGCCAAGCACTCCCGCCGCTGAATCTGCCGGACGCAGTTGGGTCTGCGACAGGTTTCCGGCGGTTTTGCGGGGGACTGAGTGTGGGTTGGAGCTCTTGTGAGTGGGTTGGAGCTCTTGCGTACGCTCAGGGGCGTGCCCCCGCGTGTACCCACAAGCTCCAACGCACTCATCTTCCCCCACAGGGCTTGGTGAAGCGGCGGGACAGGGGCCAATCACCGCTTCTGGACCGCCAGGCACTAGAATTGGTCTGATAACAGTCTTTTCTGGAAGGGTGCCTATGCTGTGGCGGATTGCCTGGCCCTATTTGCGCCAACAT
>CAYFVT010000005.1:12243-18445 GCA_964346705.1 uncultured Actinomyces sp.
TTCTGGAAGGGTGCCTATGCTGTGGCGGATTGCCTGGCCCTATTTGCGCCAACATTTCGGCCGGTTAACCGCGGTCATAGTCCTGCAGTTTGTGGCGACAATGAGCGCTTTGATGCTGCCGGACCTGAACGCAACCATTATTGACCAGGGCGTGGTACCTGGGGATGTGGGCCGGGTGTGGCAACTCGGGTTCGTGATGATTGGGGTTTCAGCCCTGCAAGCCATTGCCGCCGGGTTCGCTGTCTACCTGGCGGCCTCCCTAGCGATGGGCTTAGGGCGGTACCTTCGTGGTTCCGTGTTTGATCGGATTCAAACGTTCTCACTGCGGGAAGTCCACATGTTAGGGGCGCCCTCCCTAATAACGCGGTCAACTAATGACGTGCAGCAGATCCAAATGGTGACGCTCATGATCCTGAACTTCATGATCTCCGCCCCCATCATGGCTGTTGGTGGTGTCATCATGGCGCTGCGGATGAACGTGAAACTTTCTGGGCTGCTACTGGTCGTCATCCCCATCATTGGGGTTGTGGTTGGTATCGCCTTCGTTGTGCTCAGTCCCCTGTTCCGGTCCCAGCAGGACCGGTTGGACCGCATGAACACGGTGCTCCGCGAAGAACTGTCGGGGATCCGGGTTATCCGCGCGTTCGTCAGGCAAGATGACTTCGATCGCCGTTACACGGGTGCGAACAACGCGTTGCGTGATGTGGCCCTGAAGATTGGTGCCGTCTTCGCCGTCATCTTCCCTCTGCTGCAGCTGGTGTTCTCTGCTGCCACGGTGGCTGTCATTTGGTTTGGCGGCCACCTGATCGAATCTGGAGAAATGCAGATTGGGGCGCTGCTGGCTTTCGTTTCCTACTTGGCCATGATTTTCATGGCCACCATGATGGCTTCCATGCTGTTCTTCATGCTGCCACGGGCCGAAGTCACTTCCCGGCGTGTGAATGAAGTTTTCACGGTGGAGTCCACTATTACGGCACCGCCACCAAATCAGCAGGTGCAGGTCCCTTCCGGTCCGCTGACGTTCACTTTTGACCACGTGTGCGTGAAGTATCCGGGCGCGGAAGAACCGGTGCTAGAGGGCATTGACGCTCAACTCTCCCCCGGCACCACGACCGCTGTTATTGGTTCGACTGGGTCAGGGAAATCAACTTTCGCTAGCCTTCTTCCCCGACTTTTGGACCCGTCGGCCGGCCAGGTCACTGTCAACGGGGTGAACGTGAAAGAGTTCGACCCTGACTCTCTGCGCAAACGAATCGGGTTCGTCCCCCAAGATGCGTACCTGTTCTCGGGGACCATTGCCTCCACCGTCTCTGGGGTTCCGGACCCAACCGAAAAGCAAAAGGAACGCGTCACCGCCGCCCTTGATGCAGCTGCCGCCACCGAGTTCGTGGCGAATTTGGATGACGGCCTGGATCATGAGGTCGAATCGGGTGGCGCCAACTTCTCAGGCGGCCAACGCCAGCGCCTCACCATGGCGCGCGCCCTGTACCGGGATGCGGACCTGTACGTTTTTGATGACTCGTTCAGCGCCCTCGACTATGCGACAGACGCTCAAATCCGCCAGTCCCTGCGCGGCTACGTGGGCGACGCAGCCGTGTTGATTGTTGCCCAACGGGTCGCAACCATTCGGCACGTGGACACCATCCTGGTTCTTAGTGAGGACGGCAGCATTGTTGGCCGCGGCACCCACCAGGAGCTAATGGAAACGTCTGAAACCTACCGGCAGATTGTGGCCTCCCAGTTAACAGAAGAGGAAAGCCGATGAGTCACGGTCCCCGCGGCATGGGTGGGCGCGCCCCCATGAAAGCCAAGAATTTCCGTGCCACCCTGAAACGCGTCACCAACCTGGTGGTTAGCTACCGGATTTCGTTGGCGGCCATTTTCCTTCTAAGTGCTGGCGCAGTAGCTTTGAGTGTTTTAGCACCCCGCATTTTGGGTAACGCCACCAACCTGGTGTTCAGCGGTTTCATTTCCAAACAAATGCCGCCCGGGATGACTAAAGACCAAGTGATCGACATGCTGCGGTCTGAAGGTGACGTGCGCACGGCCGACATGCTGGGCCCCATGAACATCACGCCCGGCAAGGGGCTTGATTTCACTTCCCTTGCCCACGTGCTGCTGATTGTCTTGGCCCTTTACGTGGGGGCTGCGTTCCTGGGGTGGGCTGCCGGGCAAATTTCCCGCCTTGTTGTGCAACGCACCGGGTGGGAACTGCGCCAGTCGATTGAGGAAAAAATCAACCGCCTGCCCCTGTCTTATTTGGATCAGCACAGTCGCGGCGACATTCTGTCCCGTGTCACGAACGACGTGGACAACGTGACGCAAACAATGCAGCAGACGCTGACCCAAATGGTGTCTTCCGTTCTGACGATCATCGGGATTGCGGTAATGATGCTTTCCATGTCGTGGGAGCTCACCCTGATTGCTCTGGTTGTCATTCCTTTGGGTGCTGCTTTGGCGGGTGTGCTGATGAAACGCGCGCAACCCCATTTCCGGAAACAGTGGGAAGCTACGGGGAACGTCAGCAGCATCGTGGAAGAAACCATTACGGGGCACGAGGTTGTCACGCTCTTCAACTTGCAGCAGCTTTACGACGGTAAGTTCCGGGAGCAGAACGCCGCCCTTTACCGGGCTTCGTTTAAGGCCCAGTTCATTTCTTCCCTGGTTAACCCCGTCATGTCCCTGGTTTCTAACCTGTCGTACGTGGTGGTGGCTGTGGGGGGCGCGGTCATGGTGACGTCGGGTGCCCTGACTATTGGGGAGGTTCAGGCGTTCATCCAGTATTCCCGCCAGTTCACCCAGCCGGTTGGGCAACTGGCTTCCATCGCGAACCTGCTGCAGTCGGGCCTGGCTTCCGCTGAGCGCGTGTTTGAGTTCCTGGACGCCCCCGACATGGAGCCGGACCGGGGGAACCAGAAGCCGGAGGGGTATGGAGCGGTCGAATTCAGCCACGTCAATTTCAGTTACGTGCCTGGCAAACCCGTAATCCAAGACCTGTCTGTTAATGTGGCGCCCGGTCAGATGGTCGCCGTTATCGGCCCAACAGGCGCGGGAAAAACGACTCTGGTGAACCTGCTGATGCGGTTTTACGAGGTCGATTCAGGCGCGATCCTGCTGGACGGCGTCAACATTCAAGACATCAACAAAGATGTTCTGCGCTCTCACTTCGGCATGGTCCTGCAGGATACTTGGCTGTTTGAGGGCACTATTGAAGAGAACATTGCGTTCGGGAAAGAGGGCGCCACGCCGGAACAGGTCCGCGCCGCCGCACAGGCAACCGCAGTGGACCGCCTGATCCGCCAACTGCCTGACGGGTATGACACGGAAGTGAGTGATGAGGGCGACACCCTCTCAGTTGGCGAACGCCAGCTGCTGACGATTGCCCGGGCTTTCATTGCGGACCCGCAGATGCTGATTTTGGATGAGGCGACCTCGTCTGTGGACACGCGAACCGAAGTCCTGGTTCAGGAGGCCATGGACCGTTTACGTCAGGGCCGCACCGCGTTCGTGATCGCGCACCGGCTGTCAACCATCCGTGACGCTGACCTGATCCTGGTGATGGAGGACGGTGACGTGGTGGAACAAGGGAACCACGACGAACTGTTGGAACGTCAGGGCGCGTATTCCCGCCTGTACGAAGCCCAGTTCGCGGGCCCCGCCCCCGACCCGAACAACGATTAGTCCGCAGCTTCCAAGGAAGGGCAGTCCCGTGCCACAACCCCAAATTCCGGTAGTCACCACGACCAGTGGGGTCGCCATCCCCCAACTGGGGTTCGGCACCTACAAGGTCACGGAAAACGCGCAAGCAATTGTTGAAAGCGCGATCGACGTTGGCTACCGCCATTTGGACACGGCCCAAATGTATAGGAACGAGGGCGACGTGGGCCGGGCGTGGAACCAGTCGGG
The DNA here is from genome assembly GCA_964346705.1 of uncultured Actinomyces sp. GTDB lineage: Bacteria > Actinomycetota > Actinomycetes > Actinomycetales > Actinomycetaceae > Scrofimicrobium. The sequence continues at coordinate 16,150 of CAYFVT010000005.1, forward strand.
CCTGCCTAGGGAAGCTTTTTTCTTGACCAGCAAACTGGACAACCCGAACCATGAGGCACCTGTAGCGCGGGACTCTTTCGCCCGCACCCTAGACGAACTGCAGACTGACTATGTGGACCTGTTCCTGATCCATTGGCCCCTACCGAACGATTACGGTGGCGACTTCGGTGCGACTTGGGAAGTGTTGGAAGGGTTTTTAGAGGACGGGCGCGCCCGCGCCATTGGCCTATCCAACTTTGAGCCCAGCCACGTGGAACGCGTGCTGGAAACCGCGAGCCACAAGCCGACTGTGAATCAGGTGGAGTCCCACCCGTTTTTCCCTAACGACGCCGTGCACGCGTTTGACCATGATCATGGGATCGTCACCCAGGCCTGGTCCCCTCTTGGCCGCGGCACAGTGCTCGACAACCCGGTGATTCAGGCGATTGCGCTTGAGACTGAGAAAACGCCGGCACAGGTTGTGATCCGCTGGGGCTTGCAGCGCGGGGATGTCCTGTTCCCTAAAGCCACGTCCAGGGCACGGCAGAAAGAGAACCTGGACGTTTTCGACTTCGAACTGTCGCCGGCACAGATGGAGCGTATCTTCGCCCTCGACAAGGGTGAAACGGGGCGTCGCGGCAGTCACCCACAGGAAATGTCCCTGCCATAACTGGTGCGCCAGCCCGTAAGAAGACCTGCGACATGCGTCATTTGGGGCGCTTTAGACCGCACGGTTGCGTTACTCTGGGGCCGGGTGCGCGCCGAAAGGCACCCGCGTCGATTATCGTGATACAGGAGTAACCGTGACCACAACCCGCAAACGTTTCGGATCAGCAGCGGCCGTTGCGGCTGCCGCCGCCCTGTTCCTGTCCGCGTGTACTGCCAGCACGGGGCCCGGACAAAGCGGCGCCGCTAGCAGCAAAGAGCCACCTCCAATCACGCTGGGCGACTATTTTGAGCACAACACTGATATTGAGGTTGCGGGCCTGAACGGGCAACGCATCTCATCCAGTATTGGGGCGGAGGGGCGGTGGAATTACCTTCCCGGTGACCAGCCATTCAACCCTCTGGTTGCAAAAGTGATCAACAGGCATTTGAAGAAGCAGGCGTCTTCCCAAGACACGAAGTATGCGCCCGAAGCGCATGAGATGGACGAAAAGTGGCTTGACCGGGGCTGCATCACGGGTAGTACCAGTAAGACGGGCCAAGAGATCCTTGCGGACCCGGACCTGTCGCAGGAAGCGGATGGTTCCACCAAACTCACCATCGCGTGCGACACGGTTTTAGCGTCGGGAAAGAACTTTGGTGAGGCCTTCCGCTTTGTTCGCGGAACGGCTGACGAGGTGGTGTCGGACGTGCAGGAAATCGTTTACACCAACACGGAAACTGGGGACGCCGCGCGGGGGCGTGACCTGTTCGTGCAGGAGTCCCTGGCACCCCTCTACGACGCCCTTTATGATCTGCTCGGTTTACAGCACCCCATGTCGGGTGATGACCTGCTGCCTCCGGATGAGGAAGACTTGGAGGAGCTAAAGAAATCCCTGTCCAACGTGTCCTTCGACGCTAAAGGAAACATTTACGCAACCGTTGACCAAGATCAGATCGCGATTCTGGCTGCCGGGGATCCCAGCGTGGAACCCATGCCAACCACTGTTGTCATTCCCGCGGAACGAGCCCCGGAAATGATGACTGACCTGGGCCAGGAAATTTCGCGGTCAATGGCGCAGGGCGAAGAGTGGGACGGCCCGAAGCCCGTGTCTTCCGGTAAAGAGTACGTGGACTGCAACCTGGTGGCCTGCGCCGCCGTCACCTACGACGATGGTCCCAGCCCCCTGACCCCTCAGGTGTTGGACATTTACGCAGACCGCGAGTACGCGGCCACAACCTTTTTCGTGGTTGGTGGCTCCATCCCCGGTAACGAGGAAATCTTGAAGCGGGCGGTTGATGAGGGGCATGAGGTCGCGAACCACAGTTACAGCCACCCGCCCCTCACAACCCTTGGCGATGCTGGCGTGTCCGCCGAAATTGAGGACACCAACAAACTCATCGAAGACGCCACGGGAGTACCAGCAACTAACCTGCGACCCCCCTACGGTGACTATAACGACAGCGTGATCAGCACTGCCGGCATGCCTGCCATCCTGTGGTCGGTGGACACCTTGGACTGGGAGAAGCCCGGACGGGAAGCACTGCTCCAGTCAGCCGTGTACGACGCGGTGCCTGACGACATCATCCTGATGCACGACATTCATGAGGAAACGGTGGCCGTCGCTGAAGAAATCGCTGATGGGCTACTGCAACGCGGCTTCACCCTGGT
>CAYFVT010000005.1:18545-32254 GCA_964346705.1 uncultured Actinomyces sp.
GCGCCCCCTAGAATCTGGGCATGAAACCATTGGAAACCCTGGACCAAGCTCTGATCGAACTGGACGCGCAGGACGCTGGCCGCTACGTCTTCGCATCTGTGGACACTGTCCCCCCGGGGCTGGAACCGTTCGCCATTATTCGGGAGGCCGAAGGGGTGACCGTGGTCGCTAAAGCCACGGACGCCTACCGCTACGGCCTTGGTGACCAGCCGGTGTTCAGCAGGATCACCGCGGGGGCAACCACGTCCCTCACCGCAGTTGGGCTGACAGCAACAATCACGCAGATGATTGCGTCCCGCGGCATTCCCTGCAACGTGATTGCCGGCTACCATCACGACCACTTCTTTGTTCCCGCTGACCGGGCAGCCGAAGTGGTGGGCCTACTGTCCTCCCTGTCTCAGCAGGCTTCCGGGTGGCTTCCAGACACCCCCTGAACAGCCCAGCAGTGGCGGCGGGCCTAACTTAACGCGCCGCTGACAAGTATTAGGCTAGGTCCCATGACACCTCCCGCAGCTGCCCGTAAAGAAGCAATCGTCCGGATGGCGGATGGGACCGTCAAGCAGACCAACCTGCTTTCAGGGACGGAAGTGTGGACGGTTCCGGGGCGGGCTAATCGCCCTCTGCCATCCGCTGTGCCCGAACCTCACCCGCTGGACCCGGGCCAGAAGGGCGCATACTGCGCGTTCTGTGAGAAACGGTACCTGGACACCCCGCCCGAAAAAGCCCGCGTCATCCGCGATGGGGACACGTGGCGGAACCTGTTGGGCCTGGCAGCGGAGAACCTGTTCGACACCACGGCTGACCTACGCCGCATCCCCAACTTGTTCGAAATAGTTTCCTACAACTATTGGCATTTGAACCACGGGCACACCCCATCCGAAGCTCAGCACCGCCGCATGGCCCAATACCTGGCGTCGGATGCTGGCTACAACCACGTGATGAGCGTCGTGCAGGCCCGAATGTTGGCTTCCGGGATGACGTCTGAAGAGTTCGATGCCCTGAGTGACACCGAAAAACTGCGGACAGCCAACGGGTTTTTCTCTGGCGGTCACGACCTGATTGTGCCGCGCCGCCACTACGTTGATGGCGCCACCACCACCGACCAGCTAGCCGGGTCGGGCACGCTCACCACGGACGAGCACTACCAGTACATGAAACTAACCGTGGATTCCATTCACGACCTGTACCACTTGGACCCAGCCGTGAAATTCGTGGTTGCCTTCCAGAACTGGTTGAAACCAGCCGGCGCCTCCTTTGACCATTTACACAAGCAACTAGTGGCAATTGATGAGCTGCCAGTCCAGTCCCTATCCGAAATTGAACGCCTGCGGGCACGCCCCAACCTGTACGACCGGATCCTGAAAGTGGGTGCCACGCGGAACCTGATAATCGCCCAGAACGAGCATGCTGTCGCGCTTGCCGGTTTCGGTCACCGCTACCCCACTATCGCGGTGTGGCCGCTGGGCAAACCGTACGCCCCGTGGGAGGCAACTGAAGAACAGCTCCGGAGCGTTTCTGACCTGCTGCACGCCGCGCACGCCGCGACCGGGGTTGAAATCCCCAGCAACGAGGAATGGTATTACAAGGCGCCCAGCGTCGACGTCCCCATGCGCTGGCGCTTACTACTGAAGTGGCGCATTTCAACCATGGCAGGTTTCGAGGGGGGCACCCGCATCTACCTGAACACGATCGACCCCTGGCAAGTGCAGAAACGCGTCACCGACCGCCTGCTCCAGTTGCGTGAGGACGGGAAGATCGCGCCCATGAAGATCGGCGACGAATGCAAAGTAAGTCCCGACCTGCTGCGCTAGCGCGCTACAGGCTGGAAGCAGACCCGCTGGCTTCAAGGGCTTCCTGCACAGCGGGACTGAGCAGCACCTGAGCAACCTGATCAAATTCCGGTCCCGGAACCCCGATAGGCACCAGGAACAGTTCACGCTTCACGCACGTTTTTGGCAGGATCCGCCACCGCCCGGGTCCCCCAACATTGGTGGTGTCCTGCGCCGCGACAGACTTCGCCATGACGCGCACAGGCAGGTACTCAACGGGTTCCTTCGCGGCTCGTGGCAGGTCAAACTTCTCACCCCACAGTTCCGTGGCCGGTGAGGTGGACTGTTCCACCTCTAACGCCAGGGCGCGCCCCCAGTCCTTGCGCACCTGCTTCATCGTTTTCGGTAACGGCTTGCGGTTCGCGGAAAACCAGGAAGCGTCCACCGCCACGCAAACATCATCACGACCGTACGGCACGGCACCATCCACGTCACCCGCGTCAGGGCTCAAAAGGGCAACCGCATCCGGCGGGGCAGTCAGCGTGTCTTCTACGGGCTGCAGAGGAATCTCAATGTGCGTGATCGCAACTTGGTGATTATCGAGGGCGACCGCCACCACGTCCTGGGGCAACACCTGCTGGTCGGCGGCTGCCAGTTTAATGGTGTCTGTCGGCGCCTCCCCTTCCGCCTGGTGTTCGCTTTGCGGGCTGGTCCACCAGCCGACCTCACCACTGGTCGTCGGATCAAAGGCGCCGCAGCCTGAAAGCGCCAAGGTTGCTGCCGCTAGGGCGCCCACCACGAGTTGGCGTCCCCGCCCCGCCCTGGTCCCCCACATGAAAACGGCGGTGTTTGCACCCTGGGTCATGCTCGCCCTCCTTACTATCCCTAATGAGGCTACCCTTGGATACGCAGGAGCGAGTCACAACTCGACGAAACCACTAACCGGCCAACGGCGGAGGAGAAGCGATGAACCTGGCAGGACGACTTGCAAGCATGGGTGCCATGGCGGCAGCGGGTTTGGTAGCCCCGAAAATTGCGGCCAGCGCCTGGAAACTGGTCACGGGCGAAGCGCCACCGGAGGAGGACGACGGGGCAAAACTGGGCCAAGTCTTAGCGTTCGCAGCACTATCCGCCGTGATCGTCACGACCCTGCAGTTCTACACGACTCGCGGGACGAACCGCCTGCTGGGTGTCACCGCCGCCGGCCAGGACTCTGCAGAAGACTCTGCGGATGGGGCCGACGCCACGACTGCCTAGTGACCTAGGGGAAGGTAAGGGCTCAGGTCCGCGCCTTCCCCGGAGGCGTCTACCAGTCCCTCATCGTTGGCTTGAGCCCAGTCAAGGGCGCCGGAAGCCAACGCCAACCAGGTGTCCGCATCCATTTCCACGACCGCGCGTGGGGTGCCCCGCCTGTGCGTGGCGCCCTCAACGATTTGAACAGCACCGTAGGGCGGGACGCGCAGTTCAACGCTGCGCCCGGGCGCGCGCTTGGCCATTTCGGCCAGCGTTTCCCGGACACGTCTGCCTGTTTCCTGGCGGCCGGTGGTGCCATTTTCCGAGGGCGTCTGTTCGATCATTTCTGTTTGCCTCCTGTCGAGTAGCAGCCTCTCACAAGGTTCCCCCTGCCCGCCAAATCCAAAATTGTGCGTTTTCGTTACCGTTCCGCAACGTTCTAACTATAGAACATGTGTGCGGTTTAAATTACAATGGGGGTATGACTTCTCCAGCACCTCTTCCGGACGACTTGCCGGAGCACCTCCGGGCTAACACCGGGGTTAGCGCTCGGGCTAACGTCCGCCCCCTTCCGGGGGCGCCCGCGGAATCAGCCGCAGCCCAGTCACTGCCGGGCCAATCACTGCTGGCCGCGCTGGGCGGGGTCACGTCCGTGCTGGATTTTGACACCGACGACATCAATGGTTTGGATGATGATTCCCTCCTGACAATGACACGGCTAGTGGAAGCCTGGTCAAGGAAGATCGCGGGCCTCCAAGTTGCCTGCGCGGGGGTCATTACTGAACGAAGCGTTGAAATGCCTGCTGAAGATTCCCTGGCGGAAAAGTACGGGTACCCGAATGAGAAACGGCTTCTACAAACACTGACGCTCGCTTCAGCGCGTGACATTGCCACCCGTATCCGCTTGGGACGGCAGACGGCAACCAAGACCTCACTGATCGGCCAAGTGTTGCCAGCCAGATACCCGCAACTACGGCGGGCCCTTGATGGTGGCCTGCTGTCCCTGCCAGCCGCAACAGTTATTGCCAAGACGTTGGATGAGGCCCACGATGTTTCACCCGACCTGGTTAGTGGCGCAGAAAGCGGCATGTTAGAAGCGGCGACGGGCCAAGATTTCGGGACGGGAACATGGGATCCCCTCCCACCGGAAGCGATGGACCCTCTGGGACTTGAACCAGAAGGGTTAGGGGCGGTAACGCCCGATGCCCTGCCTCAACGGGGACTGGAAGTGCTGTGCAAAGCTTGGGAACAGGTGCTGGACCCGGATGGGGCCGAACCTGAGGATCACGTGGCTTTCCTGCAGCGCGGCATCACATTCGGCAAGCAGAAGAATGGGCTTGTACCCATGCGCGGTAACGTGCTGCCGGAACTGGCAGCCACGCTGCAACGCATGAGCGATGCAATCCACGGTGGCTTCACCATTGGGTCCCCTGTTGCTGAATTAGTTGAAGCCCACGGGGGTGCCAGCCCTTTCGGGCCCGAACCTGAGTATGGGGCGCCCTCCACGCAGGAAGGACAAGGCGGGACGCACCCCCAACTGGGTGATGACGCTACCGGGGCAGCCACGGACGACGAAGATGCGCCCCGGGCGCACTGGTACGACCTCAACTTTGCTCAACGGATGCATGACACTCTAGGCATGGTGGCCAGCGTGGCCGCAAAAAGCCCTAAAGTGCCCCATTTAGGCGGGGCCCCAGTCACCGTCCTCATAGAAGCGAAGCAGGAAGACCTGCTGGCGGGGCGGGGCGGCTGGATCCACGGTGCGGACGGGCTACCCGCCCCCATCAGCCACGGCAGCCTGAGCCACGCCATCTGCACGGGCGCGGTCCGTCAAGTGGTTCGGAATCAGACTTCCGGCAAGATCGAAAGCCTGGTGACAGTGGGACGGATCTTCAACCACCACCAGCGGCTAGCCATCGCAGTTCGGGACGGTGGGTGTGTCATTCCCGGCTGCCTGGTTCCCCCTTCCAAGTGCGAAATTCACCATGTCCAGCCTCACGCTCTGGGTGGACCCACGGACGTGGACAACGGCGTGATGTTATGCCCCACCCACCACCGGATGCTCGGACATAGCTGGGACGTCCGAATGAAGGATGGGTACCCGCAAGTGAAAGCGCCTAGGTGGCAGGACCGAACGGAAACTTGGCGGACACCAAGACCCGTGCACCGCTACGCGCATATGAGGCCACTCCCCCAGAAAACGCCGGACTAATCCGGGTTATCCACAGCTAGTTCCGTGTAACCACAATGGGCTTGTGCACAGGTGTGCACAAGCCGGTGGATAACTGTTACCAGCCGCCTGTGCCCGGGTGCCTGTTGCGCTGCTCTTCCTGCTCCCGGACACGTTCCTGCTGCTCCTGGTTTTTGTCTTCCAGTTCCTCTCGCTTCTGCTGCTGCTCCTGGGATTCGCCGCCGGAAGGATCCTCCTCAGGGCCCTCCCCTTCAGAAGGGTCATCCTCTTCTAGGTCCTGCAGTTTCTCGCGCAACCGGTCACTGGCTTGCCCACCTTCATTGGTGAACTGCTCCCCCTGTTCGGACTCGTCATCTTCAGGGTCATCATCACCGTCTGACCCTTCAATTTGGCAGGGTTCAGCCCAGGTGAGGGCTTCCTCGTATTGTTGGCGCGCCAGGACCTTGTCGTTCGCAGCGTTATCGCCCGCCGTTTCGTATGCGAAGGACAGGTTCATTCGAACGGAACACTCGTAGGAAAACGGTTGGATGGTGCCCGAAGGGGAAACCTTGGCTTTAGGCACGCCCTCATAAGCGGCTGCCAGCTGCAAGATTCCGCCGTCCAAGTCCCCCAAAGCCAGCAGGGAAGTGCCCACGTTGTACTGGGTCAGCCAGGTTTCCGGGAAAACTGGGGTGACCCGGGCAAGGGATGAGAATGAAGATTCAGCTTCCTGCCACCGCCCATCCACGGCCTTATCTCCGGCGGCGGAAGCCCACAGGCTGAGCGCCACCAGCCAGCCGCCCCCAGCAGCCGCGACAATGACAGCCGGCAGCGACCACACCAAAATGCGCAGCAGCTTCCGGTTACGAACCAATGGCGCAGGTTCCGGCAACGCAAGCGCCGCGAATGGTTGCATCACGTCTTGCTGGTCAGAGAGCATCCGTCCTCCTCAGCCGCATCATCAGGCCGGTGAAGGACGCGGCCTCCCACACGACCAAGACACCAAGAAGCAGGGCCGGCACCCACGTTAGGTAGCGGTAGTGGGTAGAAACGCGCCGCTCATCATCCACCAGGTCAGCGTCCGTCATCAGGCTGGTGGCCAGCTCGTTTACCTGTCCCTCATCAGGGTTCACCAGTAGTGGCAGGCCGGACTCGGAAGCAAGCTGCTCCAACCCCTCCAAATCGATGCGGGAAATGGCTTCGCTTCCGTCCTCGTCCACCATGTACTCATCGGTGCCCGCGCCCCCCGGCAGGAAAATGCGCATGGGGCCGCCCTCTTCCGTGCCGTAGCCGATCACGGCGCCCCCATCAATCAGGGGGGCAACTTCCGTCCAATCCCGCTCCGGCCCCACGTTACTGGTGGGTTCCCCATCCGTGAACACGACTAAGTAGCGAATGTTCTGGGGGCGCTGGTTGGCCCCGTGTTCTAGCAGTTCAACGACCTCCCCCACCGGACGGGTGGTGGCGGAGCCAGACGAGAACTCAGAAACCTCCTGATGCAACGCGTCCGCGAAAGCGAGGACCGCAGAAGAGTCGGTGGTGAACGGCAGTTCGACACGGGCCGAGGAATCCCAAGTCACCACCGCGTAACGCGCCGACGCGGTCCCCTCCACAATCGCCGCAACGTCCCGGCGCACGGCATCAAGGCGGGGAGCCCCATCCGGCCCGTCCTCCGCCGCCATGGACCCAGTACGGTCAATTGCGAACACGATCTCCACGTTAGAGGAACTTAAAACGTCCTCACGCGGGATCGCGGGACCCGCAAGCGCCAACACCACCATGGCCGCCATCAGGGCGCGGCGGATCGCCTGCACGCCGGGGCGGGAAACCAGGGAAGAGCCCTTCGTGCGCCGGTAACCCCACAGGACTAAGCCCGCAGCGCTCAGGGTGAAAACCACCAGGAAAGGAACAGAAACAAGGGGGGTGAAGGTCATATGCGCCGCCACCCCACCAGGGCGGTGAACCCCAGTAGCAGCCACAGGGTCCACAGCAGCGCGGTGCGGGGGCGGTCGGTTTCGACAACCTCAACGGGGCCCGCAAGTTCAGATAGTTCCTTCGCTGTGATCGCATCGATGACTGCGTCCACCGCGGCTGGGTCCTGCACGTTGTAGAAAGAACCACCGCTGCCTTCAACGACGTTGCGGAGTTGTTCGCCCTCCGCGGTTAGCACGCCCCCATCCGCGGGGTAGAGGGCGATTATGTCCACGCCCTGAGCGGTTGCGAATTCAACGGCCTCAACCAGCGTGTAAATTTGGGGGCCCATAACCTCATTGTCGGTCGCCAAAAGGATGGTGCGGGACCGGTCCTGATCCATCTGGTCAAAACCTAAGACGCAGGTTGCCAGCCCGTCACCCACTAGGGATGAGATATTCTGACCGTCGGGGGCTGAAATCCCATCCAAATACTCGTGCAACTCCGGGGTGACCAGGACATAGTCACCTTCGGGGCGGATGTAACCGCTGCGGATAAGTGAGGACGCTTCACCCAGAACCTCATCAGCCAACTCATAGTCGTCGGTGAGCGGGAACTTGATCAAGGTCTGGGCGGACCACAGTTGCAGTGAGATCCGTTCCCCATCAAACCCTTCAACCAGTTCCTGGAAGTTCTCCAGGATTTCCGAATCATACGGAAGCATGGAGCCAGAAGCGTCCAGGCATAGGACAATGTCGCGGCTGGCGAGGTGGGGGTGAACGTTCTGCCGATCAACCGGGGCACCCGCGCTGACGGCTGCAGCCAGGGTCAAACCGGTCAGCAGCAGGCCGGCCGCAATCATGGTGGTCCGGGTGTTCCTTTTCGCGTTCTGGTACGCGGGCAACGTGCGCAGGGCGGCCGTGTTAGCCAGCCACGACACGGAGCCCATCGACCTGGTTTTCCCCCACCGCGCAGCGACGACGACGGCCACAGCGACCAGGACTAAAACCAGCCAGAAAAAGAGTGGGAACTTCACGAATCCACCACCTCCCGGGCCAGGGCTGCGCCCTCATCCACGCGGCGGCCCGCACCCACGACGGGGAAGGTTTCGTCCTCACACCACAGCAACGCGGTAGTCAGGTGCGACCACGCGGGGAACAATTCGGACGCCTCCCGAGGGGTGGCCGACTCAAAGTTGACCCCCGTCTTCTCTGTGGCTGCCGCGCGGATCAAGGCGGCTAAGGCGAAGTGAGCGTCACGCTGGTCGAAAGTGCCGCTCCGCCATTCCTGCAGCACCTGGTCAATCTGCTTATGGTAGCGGGCCTTCGCCAAAGCTGACAGGGCACTGACCTGCAGTTTCGGTTCCACCCGGGACTTGCGGTAAGCGTACGCCCAAGACGCAACCCAAATCAGCGCGAACGCTAACAGGGCGGCACCCGCCAGCCACACCCAGTTCGAAAAGGGGAGGGGGTCACGCAGTTGTGGGTCCACGCTGCACCCCCTTCAGGACGTGGACGAGGGCGGGCAGCACGTCCTGCCCCGAAGCCAGCCGGTACCGGGCTACCCCCGTGCGGGCTAGGAACTCATCGGTGGAGGCCGCGCTGTAGTTCTGCCTGATCCTCCACTGGGACTGCAAATCCTGGTTCTGCTCCACGAAACCCGCCAAAGGCCCCGCGGCCACGTCCACCAAGTCACGAACGCCACTCAAAGTGGTGGGGTCCAGGTCCTCTATCAGGAATAGGGCAACCTCATGCCGGGTCGCTAACTTGGTGATCTGCTCCTGAGCGGCCGCATCCAACTGCGCCTGGTCCGTAACACCGAACACCAGTGAACGACGCCGGCTTGTTGCTGCCACGGTGCGCAGGACACCCGTAAAATTCGGGCCCGCACCCCCTGGCTGCTGTGCGGAAGCAACCCTGATCAGGGTTTCCGCATGGCCCAGACCGGCACGCGCGGGAAGCGTCCTAGTCCCATTCTGGTCCCCCACCACCAGTCCCAAATGGTCGCCATGCACGGCAATCAGCCACGCAATGGCGGTGATAAGTTCACGCACCACCTGCTGTTTCGGTTCCCCCACCGGCGCTAGAGCAGCCATGTTGGAGCCCCCATCAACAGCCAGCACAACATTGAGGACTGCGGTGGCTTCAAACCTTTTGACGATCGGCTGGCCCATGCGGGCAGTTGCCTTCCAGTCGATGCTTGTCATGTCATCGCCCGGACGGTATTCGGCGACATCCAAGAATTCGTGGCTAGTGCCCGCACCTACTCCTTGATGCCGCCCGTCAAGCAGGGACAACAGTTTGCGTTGAACCGGGTAGTCAACCAACGCTGAATAGTCCTGCAGTGAGGGGGTCACGTTAGTCCCTGCCACTACGGCACCGGCACGGCCTCAAACACCGCGTCGATCAGACCGGGGACAGAAACGCCCTCCGCAATCGCATCCCACGTGCGGACCAGGCGGTGCTGCAGCACGGAATGACGCATCTTCTTCACGTCCTGGGGAATCACGTAATTGCGGCCGGCCAGCAGAGCATTAGCTTGCGCTACCCTCATCAGCGCAATCCCGCCGCGGGGTGAGGCCCCCATGCGCAGGTGCTTCTCTAAACCCGGCAGAGGGTTCGGGCCGCCACCCCTAGTCGTATTCACCACGTCCACAATGTAAGCCTTAATGGCGGGGTGCACGTACACGCGGGAAGCTAAGTCCTGTAATTCTTCCAGTTCCTCCAGCGTGATCGCCTCCCCCTGCAGGTCCTCTTGGAACGCGCCCTGGTCAGTTAGTTCCAGAACCTGCTGCTCTTCAGCTGCAGACGGGTAGCCAATCACAATTTTGGTCAGGAAGCGGTCCATTTGCGCTTCGGGCAGCACGTAGGTCCCTTCCTCTTCAATCGGGTTCTGGGTTGCCATCACCATGAACGGTTTCGGCAGCGGATAGTTCTCCCCACCGATCGTCGTCTGCTTCTCCTGCATTGCCTCCAGCATGGCGGACTGGGTTTTCGCTGAAGACCGGTTAATCTCATCCAACAACACGAAGTTCGCGTGCACGGGCCCCAACTGGGTGGTGAACTTACCGGTGTGCGTGTTGAAGATCTGGGTGCCAACAATATCGTTCGGCATCAAATCTGGCGTGCACTGGATCCGACGGAATGAGCCGGAAACGGATTCCGCTAAAGTTTGGGCGGCCGTGGTTTTTGCTAGACCCGGCACGGACTCAATCAGCACGTGCCCTTGCGCCATCATGGTCGCCACCAGGGTGTCCCGCAGTTCCTGCTGGCCCACCACCCGCTGACCGTACAGCCCGTCGATTTTCGCGACCAGCTCTTCAGCCCTGCTCACTTGGGCGGGCGTCAAATGCGCCGGTTCCTGCTTCCCAGTTGCCTGAGTTTCAGTCGGGGTCTCCACTGAACCCTCCGCTGGGCTCTCTGTTTGGTTGGGGGTCGACATTGCTTACACCGCTATCTTTCGCACGTTTCGTGTCCGCCCCCAGACTACAGTTCCGAAAACCATTTCCGAGGGCGGCTCTGGGAACACAAACGGGGCGCGGAGAACAATACCCCACGCCCCGTCTGGTACGAGGTTTCCCTACCAGGCAATCAAGCCCAGCGTGGAAGAAACTCTAGTTCTTTGCTGCGGCAATACGTTCCTGCAGCAACTCCAGCTGCTCAATAACTTCTGCCGGCACCTTGTCACCGAACTGTTCGAAGTAGGTCGCGGAGTCGTTCGTCTCCTCTTCCCACGCTTCCGGGTCGATCTCATACAGAGCGTTCCAGTCTTCCTCAGTGAAGTCATCCAAGCCTTCAATGTTGAAGTCTTCAAACTTCGGGTAACGACCGGTCACGCCGTCAATGGCTTCGACCTCACCCTTCTGGCGGCGGATGATCCAGTCCAGAACGCGGGCGTTGTCACCGTAGCCAGGCCACAGGAAGTTGCCATCTTCGTCCCGACGGAACCAGTTCACCTGGTAGACGGGCGGGAAGTTGTCGCCCATTTCCTTACCCATGTCCACCCAGTGGCCCCAGTAGTCAGCCATGTTGTAACCGGCGAAGGGCAGCATCGCGAAGGGGTCATGACGCAGCGACCCGACCTTTGCGTCCACCGCAGCCGCCGTCACTTCAGAAGCAACCGTGGCACCGACGAAGACACCGTGGTCCTGGTCGTACGCTTCAGCAACCAACGGGACGTTGGTCGCGCGGCGACCACCGAACAGGATCGCGTCAACCGGCACACCCTGTGGTGCTTCCCAGTCGGGGGAAATGGTTGGGGCCTGCGCGGCGGGGGTGGTGAAGCGGCTGTTCGGGTGAGCAGCGGGAGTGTCCGAATCCGGAGTCCACTCGTTGCCGTGCCAGTCAATCAGCTTCTCCGGCACCTCTTCCGTCATGCCTTCCCACCAGACGTCCCCGTCCTCAGTCAAAGCCACGTTCGTGAAGATCGTGTTTTCCTTGATGGTGTCCATGGCAACCGGGTTCGTCTTGTAGGACGTGCCAGGTGCAACACCGAAGAATCCGGCTTCCGGGTTGATGGCGTACAGACGCCCGTCCTCGCCCGGACGCATCCAAGCAATGTCGTCACCAACCGTGGTCACCTTGTAGCCGGGGATGGTCGGCTGCAACATGGCCAGGTTCGTCTTCCCGCAAGCAGAGGGGAACGCGGCGGTGATGTTGAAGTCCTCACCCGTCTTCTCATCTTTCAGGTTCAGGATCAGCATGTGCTCCGCCATCCAGCCGTTGTCACGCGCCATGGTGGAAGCAATACGAAGGGCGAAAGCCTTCTTGCCCAGCAGGGCGTTACCGCCGTAACCGGAACCGTAAGACCAGATCTCATTCGTCTCAGGGAAGTGCGTGATGTACTTGTCGTCGTTTGAGGGCCAGGTGGAATCCTTTTCGCCCTCTTCCAGCGGCGCACCCACCGAGTGAACAGCCGGGACCCAGTCCTGGCCTTCAGCGATCAGGTCCATTGCCGGGGTGCCCATGCGGGTCATGATGCGCATGTTGGTCACAACGTAAGGGGAGTCAGTGATCTCAATCCCCAGCTGTGAGATCGGACCGCCAACGGGGCCCATGGAGAACGGGATCACGTACATGGTGCGGCCCTTCATGGAGCCGTCAAACTTCCCTTCAAGGATCTCTTTCATTTCCTTGGGGTCGTACCAGTTGTTCGTGGGGCCCGCGTCCTCTTCATTTTCCGAGCAAATGAAGGTACGCGATTCGACACGCGCCACGTCAGCCGGGTCAGACTTCGCCAAGAAGCTGTTGGGGCGCTTTTCCTCATTCAAGCGGATGAACATGCCGCTTTCCACCATTTCGTCGGTGAGGCGCGTCCACTCTTCTTCCGAACCGTCAACGAATTCGACAGCTTCGGGCTTCGTCAGTTCAGCGATCTCTGTTACCCAGTCGATCACGCTTTCCGGCGTGTTCGCCGGGGCTGCCTCGCGGACCTGCTTTTCAGTCACGGACATAAGTCGTTTTCCCTCCTGATGGGACTGTTGGTAATTCAACCCCTTCATTGTCGCAGCTTGCCCCGACAAACGCACGGTTCTTTGGTCCTCGCTATGGCACAGTCCACAGACCCCCTTTGGCCATGAACACGTTGAAACAAAGCGGCGAGTGTGCGGTAGGGTCCCACCCTGACGCCAACGAAGTGGGACCCAACCCACCGGCATGAAACCGAAAGAAAACTCACGGAATCACCGCAGGTGGGGCAGTCGTACCCGTAGGCGGTCGGTTAAGCCTAAACTGTGGGTGGACGTGACCGTCCATTCCCTAAGTCTTACGGAGATTTCTGTGGCCTTGAAAGCTGATCGCGGCCCCTCGTTCTTCGACATGCTTGCTGAGCAAGCCAAGAACTTGATTACCGCATCCGAACTGCTGCAATCCCTCTTTGCATCCAAGGGGGAGGAACGGGCAGCCCTACGTGACCGCCTCCACGACGTGGAGCACCAGGCGGATGAGAACGCCCACGCCTTCATTCAAAAACTAAACCAGTCCTTCATCACCCCGTTTGATCGGGCCGACATGTCCAACCTGTCGGGACTGCTGGATGACTGCGTGGACCATATGGATGAGGCCGGAGACCTGACCATCCTCTACAAATTGGATGAAATTCCGCCCTTGTTCCAGGAACTGTTGAACCAGCAGGTCAACATCTTGGCGCGCTGCTCCCGCCTGACGGCGGACGCGATGCCCAAGCTGAAAAAGCCGATGGACCTGAAACCATACTGGCTGGAAATCAACATCCTGGAAAACCAGGGGGACCAAACCTACCGGCGCACACTAGCCAACCTGTTTGATTCCGACCTGGACCCCATCACCATCATCAAACTGAAGGACATTGTCGCTGTCTTAGAGAAAGCGACGGACGCTTTCGAACAAGTGGCGCACGCGGTCGAAACGATCGCGGTGAAGGAATCCTGACGTGGATCTAAACCTCGTTCTGGTTGTAGTAGTCATTGTCATCGCGTTGCTTTTCGACTACACCAACGGTTTCCACGACGCGGCAAATGCGATTGCCGCCTCCGTTTCCACCCGGGCACTGAAACCCCGCAGCGCCCTGATCATGGCGGCACTAATGAACGTTGTGGGGGCACTACTGGGAACTGAGGTTGCCAAAACTATTGGCGAAGGCATCATCGA
>CAYFVT010000005.1:32354-48696 GCA_964346705.1 uncultured Actinomyces sp.
TGGGGGCACTACTGGGAACTGAGGTTGCCAAAACTATTGGCGAAGGCATCATCGACGTCAACCAGTTCGCGATGGCCAATGACGTTGCCATGCAACGTGCGGGCCTGATCATTGTATTAGCTGCCCTGGTTGGCGCCGTGGTGTGGAACTACGTCACATGGTGGTTTGGTTTGCCGTCCTCATCCAGTCACGCCCTGATCGGCGGCCTTGTGGGTGCCGGACTGGCCTCCGCCACCCAAGTCCACTGGGGTGGTATTACAGACCATGTGATCATCCCCATGTTCATGTCGCCCCTGATCGGCTTCGTGCTGGCGTTCGTGCTGATGCGAATGGTCATGAGGTTCCTGGCGAACCTGCCGTACCACAAGACCATGAACAGGTTCCGCTACATGCAGCGCTTCTCAGCGGCAGCTATCGCCCTGGGGCATGGGCTGCAAGACGCGCAGAAAACAATGGGCGTCATAGTCATGGCACTATTAGCCGGCGGTTACGGGGAAACCCACCAGATTTTTGACTTGGAAACCGGGGAAATGTCTATCCCCCTGTGGGTGAAACTGGCGGCAGCCATAGCGATTGCTGCCGGCACCTACTCGGGTGGTTGGCGGATCATGAAAACCCTGGGGTCCAAAATGATCGACCTGGACCCGGCGCGCGGTTTCGTCGCGGAATCAGTATCCGCGGGCGTCCTTTACTCCGCGGCGTACATTTTCCACGCACCTATCTCCACAACCCAGACCATGACCGCATCCATCCTGGGTGTTGGGGCAACGCGTGGCCTGTCTGCCGTGCGCTGGTCGGTGGCGGGCAACATCGTGGTGGCGTGGGTGCTGACCCTGCCAGCGTCCGCGCTGGTGGCCGCCCTAATGTACTTCCTGTTCCACGGGGCCATTCCCGCTTTCTAAGAACCAACCACTGTCACAATGTCTTTCTTCTTGCATAGGACACGGGCCTCATTGGTCGCAGGTGCCGCCTCTTTGGCGGTTTCGTCCCTGCTCTTAGCAGGGTGCTCTTCCGCTGACCGGGAGGAACTGGAGTTGGGAACCTGCATCAACGGAGACATTTCCAGTGGCACCCTGCAGGGGATTGACCAGGTGGACTGCGATTCGCCCCACTTTGGTCAGGTTGTGGGGATGCTGACCGTACCCGGGGGCCCGTACCCCGGGACGGACACGTTGACTGACGAAGCGGAACAGCCCTGCAAAACCGCCCTAGCCGAATACGCGGGCATAGAGCTGTCCACCTCCGTACTGGACTTAGTGCCCCTGCTGCCTTCTGAAAGCGCCTGGGAAGATGGGGACCGGACCGTGCTGTGCCTGGTCTACCACTCCCTGGGTGAAGACCTGGAAGGCTCAGTCAAAGCCCGGGACGGCCAGTCCCGCGACTTCGAACAGAGCGGCAACTAAAAGGCGCTAAGAGAATTGCACGTGCGTGAACGGCATGTGCCGTTCCACCGCGAAAATGCGCGGATGACCGTTGTGGGACACGTGGGCCACCAGCATTTCGGCTTTGCGTAGGCTGCGCTGCGGCTGGGCCATGACGGTCAGCAGCCGGCGGGGGGCGTACTCCTGGATGGGTTGCAACAGCGCCTCATACCCGGGCTTGTGCAAACTAATCACCCGGCTCCCCGACTTTTTATTCAACAGTTTTCGCACCAGAGCGGTGGAGGCGTCCGCATCCGCGTCCACCCCGTCCTCACTAAGAAATTCCCTGGTCTTCAGTTTTGTGGGGCCGAGGGCGGCGTAGGGTGCCACGGTTTGCACGCACCTGCGCCACGGGGAAGAAATTATACGGTCCGCACCGAAAGCTGACAGCAGTGGAACCAGGTCCCGTGCTTGGGCAACACCCATGCGTGTGAGAGGGCGGTCGCCCTCATCCCCCACCCACTTCCGGCGTTCTTTCGCCCGCGCGTGCCGCAACAGAATAATCGTGGACGTGTCCAACTCCCCGCGAGCGCCACGGTTGATCAGTTCGGTGAGTAGCCGGCGGTCGCCACGGCGCGTCAGTTTATGCCGCGCCTCATCCGTGCCCACCCACTGCACCACGTCAATCTCTTTTTTGGAGGCCGGCACCACTGGGGGCCGCGTTGCGTAAGCGGGACCATCCTGTAGGACCTGCCCGCTCCAGTAGTAAACCTCTTTCAGGTGGCCGGAACCCAGCCGGTACCGCTGCGTGGTTAGCGAGGCGCCCAAGGTGACGGTGACACCCGTTTCCTCTTCCACCTCACGCACCGCTGCCACCGGAATGGTCTCATTCCGCTCCGCTTTCCCCTTCGGCCAACTCCAGTCCCGGTACCGGGGGCGGTGAACCAAAAGCACCTCAATGTCGGACGGTGAAATGGGTTCGCCAGGCTTGACCGCCTTGTCCGGCGACTTGAAACGCCAAACCAGGGCGCCGGCTGCCCGGACCATTCCTCTGGGAAAAACTACTGCTCTACTCACACCCCCACTCTAACCATCCGGTCACAGTGATGGGGGCCGCCCACTATTCCCCGTGTCTGGTCAGCGGCCAACTACGCGCGACGAGGCCTCATCCATCAGCTCCACCTGAATGTCCCGCAGGGGCACCCCATACTTGTCCACGGTGCGGCGCCGCCACCTGCCGTTCTTCCGCAAATGCCACGAGGACGTGCCGGGAGAGGCTTCCGTGCGCAGCAGGTTCGCTAAGTAGTCCACGTGGTCCCGGTTATCGATCCGCACTAGAGCTTCCACCCGGCGGTCCAAGTTACGGTGCATCAGGTCGGCTGACCCAATCCACACGGATTCCTCACCGGGCGGCCCGAAAGCAAAAATGCGGGAATGCTCCAAGTAGCGGCCCAGAATGGAACGGACCCGGATGTTCTCACTAAGCCCCTTCACCCCGGCCTTCAACCCACAGATCCCGCGCACCACAATGTCTATGCGCACACCCGCCTGACTGGCGCGGTAGAGGGCGTCAATGATCTCCTCGTCCACTATCGAGTTGATCTTGATCCCAATCCACGCGTCCTTGCCAGCACGTTTCCGTTCTGCCTGCTTCTCAATCTGCTCCAGCAGGGTGGAACGCAAGCCCAGCGGGGCCACAACCAGGCGGCGGAACGTTGTCTTCGGCGCGTAACCAGAAAGCTGGTTGAACAGCCGGGTCATGTCTTGGGCAACCTCCGGGTCAGAGGTTAGTAAGCCCAGGTCTTCATACCCGCGGGCCGTTCCCGGATGGTAGTTACCCGTACCAACGTGACAGTACCGTTTCAGCGTGTCACCCTCTTGCCGCACGACCAGGGACAGTTTGGAGTGGGTTTTCAACCCCAACATTCCGTAGACAACGTGAACGCCAGCCTGCTCCAGTTTGCGGGCCCACGAAATGTTAGCTTCCTCATCGAACCGCGCCTTAACCTCCACGATGGCAACAACCTGCTTGTGGTTCTGCGCGGCCTCAATCAACGCTGAAACTATCGGTGAATCACCCGACGTGCGGTACAGGGTCTGCTTGATTGCCAGCACATTCGGATCCCTAGCTGCCTGGCCAATGAAGTGCTGCACGGA
Organism: uncultured Actinomyces sp.; assembly: GCA_964346705.1. Taxonomy (GTDB): domain Bacteria; phylum Actinomycetota; class Actinomycetes; order Actinomycetales; family Actinomycetaceae; genus Scrofimicrobium. The sequence continues at coordinate 35,873 of CAYFVT010000005.1, forward strand.
AGTCGCGAACGAATCGTAAGGGTGATGCAACAGCACATCGTGGGAGGCTAGGGTCGCAAAAATATTCTGCGGCTTCGACGACTCACGGGGCGCTAAACCCGCCGCTGTCACAGGGACATACGGTAAATATTTCAGGTTCGGTAAGTCCAGGTCATGCAGTTCGTTGAACAGCGTGAAGTCCAGGGGTGGCGGCAGTTCGAACACGTCCCCCGAAGTGATCTCAAGTTTTTCGACCAGGAAGTCACGCACAAACGGACTCATGGTGTCCGCCACTTCTAAGCGGACTGCCGGACCGAAGCGGCGGCGGAGCAGTTCCTCCTCCATAGCGGTCAGCAGATTCTCAGCATCGTCCTCTTCCACCTCCAGGTCCTCATTACGAGTAACACGGAAAGTGTGGGCCTCCACAACCTCCACCCCCGGGAACAGGTGGTCCAAGTGGTTAATGATCAAGTGCTCCAGCGTAATGAACTTAGCGCCGCCCTCACGCCGCACATAGTTTTCTGGGCGCGTGTCCCGCCGCGCCGCGTCCACACTGATCAGGCGCGGCAACTGGTCCGGAACCTGAACGCGGGCAAAGTGGCGTTTACCGGTCACCGGGTTCTGCAGGACAACCGCAATGTTAATTTGCAGGCCCGCAATGTAGGGGAACGGGTGTGACGGGTCCACCGCCAACGGGGTAAGGACAGGGAACACTTTATGGCGGAAATACCAGGACAGGCGGTCCTTCTCCCCATCATCCAGCTGGTCCCACTCAGTGAAGTCGATACCCGCCTCCGCTAAGGCTGGCTTGAAGTCCTTCTGGAAGTTCTTCGCCTGCCGGCTGACCAGCTTCCGGGTGCGTTGAGTGATTAGCTCCAGGATTTCCCGCGGCGCCAAACCGGAAGCGCCCGGCTTCGCAATACCCGCGTTGATACGGCGCTTCAGTCCCGCCACGCGAACCATGTAAAACTCGTCCAAGTTGGAGGAGAAAATAGCGGAAAACCAGACCCGTTCCAACAGCGGGACGTTCTCATCTTCCGACTGCTCCAACACCCGCTCATTGAACGCCAGCCACGACAGTTCCCGGTCGGCAAACCTGCCGTCCGGAAGGGGGTGGTCCAAACCCAGGGGGGCTGAACGGTCTACCGGCAAGCCGTACGGCAGTCCGGAAGCAGAATCGTCCCCCGCGTCATCATCATTCGCGGGATCATTTTGGAACTCGTCATCCTCATGTTCTTCACCCACCAACTCTTCCGTGTCGGCAGGCAGAAGCAAGTCGCCGGGAGTCGCCCCCTCAAACGGCTGCTGCACACCCGCATCTGCCACCTCTGGTCCCGCGGACAGGTCATTCGCTGACTGGTTACTCGTTTCCGTATTGTCTGTCACGTTGCTTCACCCTTCCGGGAAGTCTGGGGCCGGGAAATCGGGGACGGGAAGTTTAGGAGCCGGGGGCGCGCCTCTACTCCAGTTCGCCCAGCGCCGCTTGACGGGCGCTTTCATCTAGTTCAGCGGCGGTCGCCAGCAGCGCCTTCGGCCGGCGGGTCACCGTGTGCGCCAGGACATGATCATCCTGCGTAATCCATTCCGGTCCGTACTCCACGCCGGTAGCTAAGACACGAAGGAACCCTGCCGTGGACTCCAAAACTGGGGCCAGGTCCTTCTCTCCCGCGTAACCGGCGAGGACGCCCTCAACCCCCCGAATCACTTCGTGCATGGGCGGAACGGTGCTGGGGTCAGTGACGCCCTCAATCTTGATCTGATCCATGCCCTCTTGGAAACGCAGTTTGATGACTTCCGGATCCAACTGGTACCACTGCCACACCAAGTACAAGCGCCACAAGGCACCCGGCAGCGTGAAGTCAGGCGACCTGTCCCACGCGGGGGCCACCAGGTCAACGCCCTCATCCCTCACCGTTTTCTGCAGCCGGGCAACCGCCTCTTCATCAAAATCCCCACTAGGAACGCCCATCAGCGCCCACGCTGTGGTGTGCGCCAGCTCGGATTCAGCCGCGGGGTCCTCATCCCCCACAATCGCCTCAGCATCCTGCGGTTCCAGTCGAGCGGGGCGGCGGAATTGGCGTTTATCTGACACGGGGCCTCCTGAAAATGTTCAAGCCTGACGGTTCACAAAAGCTCGCCCTTCGGCGCGGCGCGGGCCGAAACCCCGCGCCTGTCAGGACTTCCAATACTACGTCACGGCCTGCCTACAAGAACCGTTTGATCATGCCATCCAGCAGGGATGAGGCAGTGATCCGCAAGTGCGTCCCGATCAAGTCGATCTTGCGCAGGATCTCCCGCTTCTTCAAAGTGGTCATGGTCAAGTCGCCCTCGAACAGAATTGTGAGACCCCTCTGGTAACTACGGCGAAGTTCCCCCGCGGTCTTCTGAGCTTTCCGGAAATGTTTCTCCGCCTGCTCCGCGTCCTTCACCTCAATGCCCTCACGCAAATGTTGTAGGGACACGATGGCGGGCGCTAAAGCGTCCTTCGACCATTTTCCAGCGTCAACATCCCACCACGTCATTTCGCGGATAACATCACGCAAGTCGGAAATGATTTGCTCCACGGCTTGGGAAGCGCGGAAAATGTCCTCCCGTTCAAGCGGCACCGTGTAAGCACTGGCCATGGATGACATCAGTTCGTTGCGCGCCTGGGACGCCTCACGCCGCAGGCTCTTCATCGGCCTACCGGACTCTTCCGCGACCGCCTCCCGCGAACAAACCTCATTCGCTAACTGTGCAGCGGAAATAGCCACATCAATCTGCCGGTTAAACAAGACAGTTACGGATTCGGGGCGCCCAGCAGCCAACTTCTTACGGAACTGGTTCAGCAAAGCCACGTAGACCCGCCTCCCTTGGCTAAAACGTTCGGCTAAACGGTGCTACCACACTGATTCTACTTCAGAATCAGTGCGCCACCCCAGGTGACCACGTAGGACACAGCGCCAGCCATCGGCAACGTCCACACCCATGCGAGCCCAATGCGCCCAATCGCCTTCCAATAAACAGCCCTCCGGGAGCGTGCCAGCCCACTTCCCACCAGAGCACCAGAAATCGACTGCGTCATGGACAACGGGGTGCCCAAAGCCGAACCGGAGAACACGGCCCCCGCGCTTGCCAACTGAGCCCACAGGAGTGGAATAGGTTTCACGCGGGCAATACCGTGACGAACAAACTGGGATGACTGGCGGACCCCAAGCAGCGCTCCAGCCACAAACACAGCTGAAGCAGCGAAAACCCATCCCACGGAAGTGACCGCCTCATTCACGCTGACACCAAGCGCCAACGCCACAGCGAACAGCACCTTCTGCCCGTCGTTCAACCCGTAGGCGGTTAACAGCAGGAAGAAAGCCAGCCGCTGGGACCAGGCTAAAACCCGGCCCGAGTGCCTGCCCCCAGGCATCTTCTGCACAGGCAAGCGGGCAAGCAGATAGGAAAGCAGGGCCGCAACGAACGGGGCGGCAAGCCCCAGGGTGACAACCCGCAGCAGCACGTCCGTGTCCAGCCCCTTACCCAAAGCTAACGAGGACCCGCTAAGGGATCCGATTAGTGCCAGGGTGATTGATGTCGGCGCGTTCACCCAGGCTGCGACGGCCAAGGTCACCAGCACAGCAAGCAGCGCAGCGAAAGCGGCCCCCGCACTGGGGCCGGACGTCCCACCGCCAGGGGTGAACAGGGCTGCAAGGGATTCGGCGACCGTGTGAGAACCGAAATATGCCACCGCGGGCACAGTCAGAAACAGGAAGAGAAGGGGGACCCACGCGCCGCGGCGTTCCGTCCGGTAAGGCAGGGCAAGCAGTGGCCCACCATCATTGCGGCCGCTAAGCCCAATGAAGATGATTGCCGCCACCGCCAGTGCATACGCCATAAGCCATTGTTACAGTCCTTTGCCCCTGGTGCCACTGAAGGGGCGTGCCGGCCCCACAAAATTGGAGATTAGAGGGCGGACCGTGCTGCTTTCACGATTGCCGCAGCCACCTTCGGGTCGGTGCAGTCCCCAGTCGGGTAGGGCGCACGGAAGTGTGCTTCCTGCAGGCGCGCGTCCCTGATGACCCGCGCAATGTTGTCGGCACGTAAACCCCCGGAGCCGATGATCTCAATTCGGCCTGCAGCCTGCTCCACCAGGGCACGCAAACCAGGAATGCTGGCGTCGCGGCCCGTCCCGCCTGTGGTCAGAACCCCCTCATAGCCCAGTTCCACTAGCTGTTCCAGCGCCTGGGCCTGATCGCGGGTCTGGTCGAAAGCCCGGTGGAACACGACGGGCAGCGGCCCCGCGGCTTCCTTCCACAGCCGGGCGCCCTCCAAGTCGATTTCATTCCCCGCCAGTCCGCCCACCACAATCCCCAAAGGGGGCAGGTGTTCGGCCAACACGTCCGCGCTGAACCGGTCCACTATTTCGCGGATGCTGGCAGCCTGCTTCAGTGTTTGTTCCCCTGAAAGTTCAAACGAGGTCGGGTTCTCCCTAACCAACACCCGCACGCCGTGAAGGGGCGCCCGCTGCAGGGCCTGCTCAATCAGTGCAAGCGACGGGGTCAGGCCCCCATTCCACAGTTCAGCAGCCAACTCCACCCTGTCAGCACCCGCCTGCTGGGCGGTTTCCACCCCGGCCGGTGTTTCGACACACAACTCCAAAACCGTGCCCCGTGCCCTGCTGCCCATGTTGCTTCCCCTCCTGGACGACGCGCTTGCTCTACTGGTGGTCTCTCCCGCCGGCCGAAACCAGCCGCGAGCCACCAAACACTGGAAGGTTCCCAGGCTATCCTTAACGAACAGGTGTCGGGGTAGAGCTAGGGAATGCGCGAAATGATTTCACCAGGCACACGCAAGGCGTTGACCATCACTGGCAGCATCGTCTCCATTGTGGCGCTGATAATCATCATTTGGTTGGACTTGGACTCCAACTTCTGGAGTGACACCGTCATCCTTTCCGGGATTGCAGCCGGACTGCTCACCTTCTTCCTGACCGCCCTGTTTGTGGAACGGTGGATGGCTAAACGTGAGCACGAACGGTGGTTACCCGTAACGCGCCTGGCCCTGACGGACCTGCTGCACGCCCTTGCGGACGATGACGAATCCAACCTGCACCGCGGCCACATAGTGGCCCGCTCACTACAAGTGCCCGACAAGCCCTCATACGATGATTTACAGACACTACTGCACCAGGTCGTGGCCGAACGGGCAGACTTGTCCCGCACCCTCGCACGCTGGGCTCAGTTCCTTGCCTCCAGCGCGGACGTGCAGAACCTGATGGTTGAAATCGCGGTCCTAGCCCAGAACTTGGACGACATTCGGGACCAGGTACTGCAGGTGGAAGACGCACCATCTGACCCGGCGGCCCGTGCCCTGCTGGAACAGGAAATCTCCGAATACAATGCGAGCACACTTGCCATGACGAACGAGATTGAAAGCCTGTTAGCAGCCCCCACCGACTAAAGCCAGTAATCTGGGGGCGCTTCCGGTGGGTGTGAAATGGTAGGCCCAGCGGGGATCGAACCCGCGACCCACGGATTAAAAGTCCGTTGCTCTGCCAACTGAGCTATAGGCCCACAGTCATTGTAATACGGGACAGCGCTTCGCCAAAATGGGGTGGGACGTGAAACTGGTGACGTCGCCCCAGCCGCAACTAACCCGCCAGGACCGGCTACAGGACAATGCGAGCGCTTTGGAGCTCATGCGCAGCACCTGGAGCTCTTGGGTACACGCTGGGGCTCTCCCCACCGCGTACGCAAAAGCTCCAACCCACTCAGAAGAGCTCCAACCCACGCGCATTCTCCCGAAGTGTTCAAGCAAAACGCCCCACCACCCTCGGAAGGGGGACGGGGCGTTTCCAAGCTGTCAGCTACTTCTTGTTACGACGCTGGTGCCGGGTCTTACGCAACTGTTTACGGTGCTTCTTCTTAGACATGCGCTTCCGGCGCTTTTTCACTACTGAACCCACTGGGACCTCCCTCCACTAGCATCGTGATCCGCAGGCGCCCACACGCCGGGTCAGCGCCGCGGCGGCAGGGTCCTTCACAACTCGCACTATCCTACTTGATGCCCGCAGGGGGTTAGCCGCTGGCGGAGGAACCGTCCTCAGCCGACCAAGTGTCCTCTAGCAGTTCCTGCACCGCCGTGTAAGGCACCCTGAAGCTCCGCCCCACCCGGATAGCGGGTAGCTCCCCCGAATGAATCAAACGGTAGACGGTCATTTTGGAGACCCGCATGACCTCCGCAACCTCCATGACCGTCACAAAACGGGGAGAGGGCCGTGGCTCCATCGTTCACCCCTGTCAGTCGGCTAGCAGCCGGCAATAAATCCTTTTAGCGGCCGGCAACCAAACTAAGACTAGCAACCGGACCAGGACCCCGGTTCCGCTGCAGTCTGCGGATCACCGAACCGCATTACACACTCTAGAATGAAGTTTAGCCTACCAAAGCCGAACGCCGCGTTATCTTCACGTAAAGGAGAAGAAACTCCCATGCTGTTCCGGAGGAAGTCCCAGTCGCGAACAAAACGGCGCGCGGCCGCTGGGGTGTCCTCCGAAGAGGGGCACCCGCAGACACAGCAAACCAGCACCCCGCCGCGGCAAACCACGCCAGCCAGTCCGGGGGCTTACTTCGCTGAAACTGAACCGTTCTGGCCGACCGGGAAAGGCGTGTACCAGCCCGCTTCGGGGTTGCGCCCAACCCACAGCGTCAGCCGGGGCCACCGCGTGTCGCAGTGGCTGTCCCACGTCGCATACCGGTATCCGGCGCGCCTCACGGTGAGCGTGTTCGCGCTGCTGATCCTGGTTGTCACGCTGCTGCTTTCCATTCCTGCCGCAAGCGCCACCGGAAGGCACACGCCGTTTGTTGACGCACTGTTCACCGCTGTCTCCGCGGTGACAGTTACGGGGCTTACAGTTGTGGACACAGCGACGCACTGGTCATTTTTTGGGCAACTGGTGATCGCAGTTGGCATGAGTTTGGGTGGTTTCGGTGTTGTCACCATGGCTGCCATGCTGACCCTGGTGGTGTCCCGCCGTTTAGGTTTGACCCAGCGGCTACTGAGCGCTGGGGACACGCAAGGGCGCCTCAGTGATGCTGGCACGCTGTTTTTTGGGGTGCTTGCGTCCACTCTTATTGTTGAGGCCGTCCTGTTCCTAACCATTCTGGGGCCCCTTTTGCGTCGCGGCCATGACGCTGGGAAAGCGGTCTGGTCGGCAGCTTTCATGGCGATCTCAGCATTCAACAACGCGGGCTTTGTGAACCTGCCGGAAGGAATGGCCCCCTACGCGGGCAGTTGGGGGGTGCTGCTGCCCCTGATGATGGCGGCGGTGATCGGCGCGGTCGGCTTCCCCGTAATAACTGACCTGAGGCGACACTGGCGCCAGCCCAAATCTTGGTCCTTACACACGAAGCTGACCCTAACCGCCTACTTCACTTTGATGGTTGGTTCGGGGGTGGTGGTGGCCGCCCTCGAATGGAACAATCCGGCAACGTTTGGCGCGTTGAACGGCAGCGAGAAATTGCTAAACGCGATTGTGGAGTCCGTCAACCCGCGCTCTTTAGGGGTTTCCGCCGTGGATGTGGGGGACATGACTGACGCGACCTGGTTGGTGACGGACCTGTCCATGTTTATTGGGGGTGGTTCCGGATCCCACGCTGGTGGAATCAAGGTGACAACTTTTGTGGTGCTGCTGCTGGCCGCGTGGACAGAAGCCCGGGGGAAGCCGGACGTTGAGGCTTTCCGCCGCCGCATTCCCCATTCCGTTGTGCGCCAGTCTGTGGCCGTTCTGCTGCTTGCGGTAGCTTTGGTGACCATTGCGGCTCTGGGCCTGCTGGTCATGACCCCTTACAGTTTGGACCGGGTCCTGTTCGAATCAGTTTCCGCTTTCGGCACGGTCGGCCTGTCGACAGGTCTGACCCCGTTCCTGCCGCACGCCGGAAAGCTGCTGCTAGCCGTGCTAATGGTGGCGGGACGGGTGGGACCAATGACGCTGGCCGCAGCCTTGGCGCTGCAGAATCGGCACACGGTAGTACAGAGGCCCCAGGCGCGCCCGATGGTCGGGTAGCCAGGTGAAGGAGTGATCATGGCGCAACGCAGAAAAACCAGCGGCACGCTAGTTATCGGCATGGGCCGGTTCGGTGCGGCCGTGGCCGTCACTTTGGAGCGCCTAGGTTTTGAGGTCCTGGCCATGGAGAAAAACAATGACGTGGTGCAGCACTACGCGAACCTTGTTCCCATGGTGCGGGGTAACGGGAAAGACCCGGACGCGTTAGAGCAGGTGGGTGCAGCCGACTTTGCTTCCGCCGTGGTGGGGGTTGGGTCTTCCCTGGAAGCTTCCGTCCTGATCACCGCGAATCTGGTGGACTTGGAAGTGGGGAACATCTGGGCGAAAGCCGTGTCGCGTGAGCACGGGCGGATCCTGCGCCGCATTGGCGCTCACCATGTTGTTTACCCCGAATACGATGCGGGTCAACGCACTGCGCACCTGGTTGGCGGGCAAATGCTGGACTACATAGAGATGGACCAAAGCGAGCTTGTCATCGCAAAAATGCGTCCACCGCGCGAATTGGATGGTTTCACGCTGGCCCAAAGTAGGGTGGAAGCCCGCTATGGTGTGCGCGTGATTGGCTGCATCCGGCAGGGGGAACCCTTCCAGTACGCGAAGGGAGCGACCCGCATTTACGGCAGCGACATTCTGGTTGTTTCCGGTTCGTCAGAGGACGTGATCGCCTTCTCAGAACGCCCCCATTAGATTCCGGGCGCTCTTTCCCCAGCCCTAGTCCCCTAGGGGTTTTCCCAAGGCGCTACTCCCCGGTGCGGGGGTGTCGGAGGGCGGGGGTACTGTGGGATGTCGGCTTGAAACGAACGCGGGGAAGTTGGGTATGAAGGCTAAGGTCAAAACGGCTTACGAGTGTGCTTCCTGCGGCTGGCAGAACCCGAAATGGTTGGGTCAATGCCGGGATTGTGGTGCGTGGGGGACGCTGGAAGAGTTCATTCCTAGTGCCCTGTCCGCTGCCCCGAAAGGAGGCGGCAGTGCCTGGGCGGGATCCATTGTTGCGGCGCCGTTGGATCAGATCACGGATGAGGACGTGGCGACCATTCCCAGTGGTGTCGGTGAATTTGACCGGGTGCTGGGTGGGGGCATAGTGCCCGGGTCGGTTGTGTTGTTGGCGGGCGACCCAGGGGTCGGCAAGTCCACGCTGCTGCTTGATGTGGCCGCGAAATACGCGGCTCAAGCGGAAAAGGACGGTGCCGGCCCTGTCCTGTACGTGACGGGGGAAGAGTCCGCGACGCAGGTGCGAAGGCGCGGTCAGCGGATTGGTGCGATTAGCAGTCACCTGCTGTTGGCATCTTTGAATCAGGCGGACGCGATCGCCGAACTTTTGGATCACCACCGGCCCTCACTACTGATTGTTGACTCTGTGCAAACGGTGACCAGCAGCACGGTTGACAGTCAGCCGGGCAGTGTCGGGCAGGTGAAAGCTGTAACCCAGATGATCATTCAGGCCTGCAAACCGCGCGGCATTCCTGCCCTGGTGGTGGGACACGTGACCAAAGAGGGTGCCATTGCGGGCCCCCGCACCCTGGAGCATTTGGTTGACGTGGTCTGCCAGTTTGAGGGGGAAGAACACACGCCCCTGCGTCTGCTCCGTTCAGTAAAAAACCGGTACGGGTCAACGGATGAGGTGGGTTGTTTCGTGTTGGACGATTCGGGGATTGTTGAGGTCGCCGATCCTTCCACCCTGTTCACCTCCGGCTCCCGCGGGGAGGAAGCAGGTAGCTTCATTACCGTCTCATTGGAAGGGAACCGCCCACTGGTCACGGAAGTGCAAGCGTTGGTGGTTGATGGGGGTGGGAAGCCGCGCCGGGTCACCTCCGGCCTGGATTCAGCCCGGGTTTCCATGCTGGTTGCGGTCGCCGACAAACACCTGAAACTTGGAATGGCACCCAAAGAGGTATACGTGTCAACTGTTGGGGGTGCCCGCTCCGCGGAGCCCGCGACCGACCTGGCAATAATCTTGGCACTGCACTCCACCACTAAGGAACGCAAACCGAAACCGGGCATGATCGCGTTGGGTGAGGTCGGGCTGACCGGAGAAATTCGGGGCGCCGCGTCGCTGGGACGTCGGCTGAATGAGGCCGCCCGTTTAGGGTTTAAACACGCGCTGGTCCCCCAGTCCGCACTTGATGATGTGCAGCCCCCTAAAGGGATGCAGGTGCAGGGTGTGACTAGGGTGAAAGAAGCGGTTAAGCTGGCGTTTAGGGATCAAGATTAACCCAAACTAGCCAGCAGCAACGGACTGAAAGGGGCGCAGAATGCCTACGGATGCCTCCGCCATGCGGCGCGCCCTGCAAATGATTGCCCCGGGCACCCAACTGCGGGAAGGGTTAGAGCGGGTGCAACGCTCCCACACGGGCGCCCTGGTCGTTTTGGGGTACACCCCGGAAGTGGAAGCAATCTGCTCCGGCGGGTTCCAAGTGGATGTGCCGTTCTCAGCTGCACGGCTGCGTGAGCTAACCAAAATGGATGGTGCCGTCCTGGTTGACACGGATAACTGGGTTATCCGCAACGCTAACGTGCAGCTACTGCCCGACCATTCGATTACAACAACCGAGTCGGGCATGCGGCACCGAACCGCCCAACGAACTGCGAAACAAACGAACCTGCCGGTCCTGTCTGTTTCCGCTTCCATGCGCCTAATCTCCGTTTATGTTGGCGACCTGCACCACACGGTGGAGGAACCTGAAGTGCTGCTGTCCCGCGCTAACCAGGCGGTGGACACGCTGGAACGGTACATTCAAAGGCTTGATGAGGTCCTAGATTCGCTTTCCGTGTTTGAAATGCGGGACTCCGCCACCATGCGCGACATTGCCACGGTCATACAGCGGATGGAAATGATCAGGCGAATCACCTCTGAAATTAACGGTTACCTGGATGAGCTGGGGTCGGAGGGACGCCTGCTGGCCCTACAAGTTGACGACCTGCTGCGGGGGGCAGCATCCGAACGGGCACTTCTACTTCGCGACTACGTGCCCGACCACCTTTCGCTAGAAGATGCGGAAAAGCGTTTAGCTAATCTGAGTGCGGAATCTATGGTTGACCTAACCAAAATAGCGCAGGCCCTGGGCGCCACCGTTTACGACAACACGGACCTGGATCAAGTGGTCATCCCACGCGGCGTCCGCACCCTAGCAAGCGTGCCCCGACTCCCCTGGCGGCTAGTGCAACAAATAACGGACCAGTGGGACAGCCTAGCCACGCTTCGGCAACTTTCAGCTGAAGAACTGCAACAGGTTGACGGGATAGGCCCCTACCGCGCCCAGCAAGTTGTGACCCACCTGCACGGGCCGGGCACACCAGCAGGGGAAACGCAGCGCTCCTAACGGACTTCAACCTTCACTTTGTCTGAAGATTCCCCATCCCCATATTCGGCCCGCAACGTGTACATGCCACTGCCAGCAGTCGCTTGAACTTCAACTTGACCTTCGTACGTGTCAACCAGGTACGTGGACGCCACACAATCGACGTAGACTCCGCCATCCCAACCTAAGGTTCCCTCCCACTTCTGGCCCTCACCCAGAAGCAGGCGCGGATGCCACTCGGGGTGACACGCTGTTGGGGTCCACACGTCCTCATCCCCCATCGCCAAAGTTACGTTCACCGCCCCAGGCTCAACCGTGCAGTCAAGTTTCCCGTCGTTTTCCAGGCGAACCTTAACTTCCATGCCGGCGCCCTCATCCACCGTTTCCGCAGAGGGAACGACGCGCAGCTTCAGGTCTTCCCCAACGCATTCCCCAATTTCGACTGGCCCCACCTGTGTGGCCTGCGTGGTTTTCGCGTGCTGGTCGCTGAGCAAACCGCTGACCAGCCCCCAGCCGCGCACCGCCAGAACAATCAGACCAACCAGAAGGGCAGCCAACACCACCAGGGACACGATCCGCCGCACCCACATTCCCGGGGTGACACGGTTCGGTTGGCGCCCCCCAGCGGCTTTGCGGGAAGAGTCAGTCATGACTAGTCATCCCGTGTTGTCCGAAGGTGGCCGGCCCCATGTCGCGCCGCCTCCCAGTGCTGCCTTCCCGGTCGTCCCCCTGGTCGTCCAGACACCACCGTTCTGCGACTATAGCGGCAACCGCGGCGAAAGTTGCACCCGCGAAAGTAATCAGGGCCGTCCACCCGGAGGTGAGCATTGCCGGCGCCCACGCCCTCATAAAACCAACAACCGCCACCCCAGCAGCGAACCCGGCAAACGCACCACTAACCGGGGCGGAAGAGCGCGCAAAAATGGCGACCCGCGCCGCCTGTAGCGGGGAAATCCATGTGGCTTCCCTTTTCTTCAGTTTCCGCACCGCGTGACCCGCAACTAGAAGCCACACGCCCACCACTGCGAACAGCACCCCAATCCAAGGGGTCAAAAGGAGGGGGCCCTTTCCAGTGGCCACAACACTTGCCGCTGCCAGGATCCCGACCGCGAAAAAGGCGAGCGTCACCCCCAGAACAATCCAGGGGTTCAGCGGTCTCATTGCCTATCGCCTGGCCGCCGTGGGCGCACACCTGAACTGGGTGTGTAAATGGGGATGCTGCCCGTCGGCGTGGGCCGCACAGTCACGCCCTTGCGGACCGTCCTGGCCGGCTTGGGTGCAACCTCGGCGGGGACATTCGTTTCCGCCTCCCGATCTGAAGGCGCGGGAAGCGCAGGCTCGGGTGCTACCTGCGCGGGCTCAGTCGAATCAATCACCCGGCGCGGCCCCCTGGCAAGCGCGAAATCCCATTGGGGCAACTCCCGCCCCCGAACAACCGGTGGTGCCGGAACAGGTGATGCCGGAACAGGTGGCGCCGGAACAGGTGATGTTGGGCCAGCCGACGGTGACACAG
>CAYFVT010000005.1:48796-57763 GCA_964346705.1 uncultured Actinomyces sp.
GCCGGAACAGGTGGCGCCGGAACAGGTGATGTTGGGCCAGCCGACGGTGACACAGGAATCTGGACTGTGCTAGCTGGCGGCTCATCCGCGGGCTCACCAACTGCAATGCCGACCGGAACATCCAACGCGACTATTGGCTCTTCGGGTTCTTGGGCAGGCTGGACGCTCCTCCGCTTCGGCAGCGGACTAGGCCAAACCCTCCGGGCCGGCGCTTCAGCCGCTGGGACCTCAACCACTGGAGCCTCGACTACTGGAGCCTCGACCACTGGCACCTCGGCCACTGGGCCGGTGGGCGTTTCCTGTTCGGGCTCCAACTGCTCTTCCTTCGCCAGCAGGCTCCGGAAAATCGGGTCCGCCTCCACCGCCCCCAAACCAACCTGTTGGCCACGCAAAGTCACGGTGGCAACCGGGGGGCCCGGCTTTTCCCTACGGATCTGTCTTGGGCGGGGCGCCAAATGCAGTTCAACCCCCTCAGGCAGGGGAGCTGACACGTCCTCCGTCAACCAGTCCTCATAGACTTCCAACAAGCCGCCCAAATCTTCCGTGGAACGCAACAACGAACGGATAGGGCCCGAGCCTGGAAGGTGCGCTTCCGGGTCAACCAGCGACCACGGGTAGAGGACGAACGCGCGACTCTCCGCACGCGGGTGCGGCACCGTCAAATCCCGCGTGCGCAACTCCATGCCGTCCAATTCCACAATGTCCAAATCAAGCGTCCGGGCCGACCATTTACCGGACCGCTTCCGGCCGTGCGCGACCTCCAACTCTTGCAGCCACCACAACAGCACGGGCGGAACCAACGTTGTCCGCCCAAGCACAATCGCGTTGTAATAGTCATCTTGCGGCAAAGCCCCCGGCTCCAGCACGGGCGCCGTTCGGACAAGAGGCGAAACAGCCGTGACCTCAAACTCGCTGCCCGCCACCAGGTCCGCGACAGCATCACGCAGCGTCTCCACTACGTTCCCACTGTTCGACCCAAGCGCAATCACCACGGAGTAAACGTGCTTCCCTGCCGAGCTCCCCCCGCTGTCCGCCTGATGCGAGCGCACACCGCGACGCCGCGGCCGCCTCCTAGGCGGAACCGCCACACCACCCGCTGGATCAGGCTCAACAGACAGCTCAGGCTCTAGGTCTACTTCGGACTCTACTTCTGGGTCTACTTCTGGCTCTATTTCTGAGTCTACTTCTGGGCGGGAATGCGACTGAACAGTACGTCGCTCAACAAATGCGGGCCCAGAAACAGAAACCGGCTCAGGCTCAGGCTCTGGCTCTGGCTCAGGTTCGGGCTGCGGCTCAATTAGAAGCACGGGTTCGGGCTCAACTAAGGGCTCGCCCTCGTCCTTCTTTATGATCACCCTGGACTGAACCTCAGTCACATGAGAATCACGCCGACGCACCAACGTGACAGACACATCGGAAAACTGGTGCCGAACGGGCGCCATGGGCTTGTGCACGGTGACCTCCACCATTTGCACGCCCGGATACGCCAAGGCGGCCTGCGCCAAAGCATTCGCCAAGGTCTCAATCAGATGAACGGAAGGGCCCGTCAAAATCGCTACCGCGTCCTCAGCCACCTGCGAATAGTCGACACTATGCTGCACGTCATCGGTTTCAACCGCGCGGGAAACATCAACAAACAGTTTCAGGTCGGCTGAGAAAACTTGGGACCCCTGACGTTCAAACTCATGCACCCCATGACTGCCGACCGCACTGAGGCCACGCAAAGCGATAACGTCCCACTGATGACTCACTTGCGTCCTCCCCCCACCCCTGCGCTCACCCGCACACTGTCCTCCACGTCATGCACCCGCACGCCCCACACCCCCGCGGCCGCCGCCCGTACCGTAATGTCCAACGTACCCTGATCTAGCCTGCCCCGATACCGGGCGGCAACAAACCGTTTCCGCGAAGCCCCCACCAACACCGGGTAACCAAGCTCCGTCAGGTCTGACAGGTGATCAACCAGCGTCCAAGAATCCTGGGCGTTCAACGCAAATCCTAACCCCGGGTCAATGATGATGTCACCGGCAGGAACACCAGCAGCCCGCACCCGATCAACTTGGGCCAACAACTCTGCGGACACGTCCCTCACAACATCCCCGTAAACCTGGTTCAGGTCCGGGGAAGAAGGGAAACCGCGCCAATGTTGCACCACCATCGGCACCCCCAACGCAGCAACGGTGGCAGCCATGTCCGGGTCGTGCAGGCCGCCTGAAACATCGTTCACCAGGACGGCGCCCTCCCCCACCGCCCGGCGCGCAGTTTCCGCCCGAACAGTGTCCACAGACACCTGCACCCCGCGGGCAGCCAAACCACCAACTACAGCGCCAATCCGGTCCCACTCCTCATCCGCACTGACGCGGCTGGCCCCGGGCCGGGTACTTTCCCCACCAACATCCACCAGGGCCGCCCCGTCCTCCACCAATTCCATGCCCTTGCGCAGGGCGTCCTCTGTGCGGAACCAGCGGCCCCCATCCGAAAATGAGTCGGGCGTGACGTTCAAAATTCCCATCACACGCATCGGGCCCGGCGCCAGCAGCGGCGACGAATGAACCGACGACATCATTTGTCTACAAGCGCAAGCACTTCCGCCCGGCGTGCAGGATCATCCAAATCCCCCCGGAACGCGGTAGTCACTGTTTCCGCGCCAGTTTTGCGGACGCCGCGCATCGTCATACACATGTGTTCGGCCTCAACAATCACTGCCACCCCGGTAGCACCCAACACGTCCTCTAAGGCCTGCGCAATCTGGTTGGTTAGGCGCTCCTGAATCTGGGGGCGCCTAGCGTAACCATCAACACAACGGGCTAATTTCGACAGGCCCGTAACCCGGCCATCCCGCGGATTGTAAGCCACGTGAACCCTGCCGAAGAAAGGCAGCAAATGGTGTTCACACATCGAATGCACTTCAATGTCCTTCACCAAAACCAGGCCCGGAGTGTCCGTTTGGAACGTGGTTTCTAAATGCTGGCGGGGATCCTGGTTTAGGCCCGCGAAAATCTCCGCATACGAACGCGCCACCCGTTTCGGGGTGTCCCGCAGGCCCTCACGGTCCGGGTCCTCCCCAACAGCCACCAGCATTTGGCGCACCGCGGCCTCAACCGCCTGCCGGTCCGGGCCGTCCTGCGCCTGCGGGTCAACCGCCGCTTCTGTCACAGCTGTGCTCTTACGATTCTTCAAAAACTGCTGGGATGGGGGCCGGCGGGTCAATCGCTTTCGGGTTCAGGCCCACGGGGTCACCCAACTTGGCGCCTTCAACTGCCGCCTGGGAGCCATAGTTCCAGACGGGGCGGTCCGGCTGCTTCTGGATCTCCTTGAACATTTCAGCCAAAGCGGCCTCATCCAATGTTTCCTCTTCCAACAGCCGCACCGCTAGCTTGTCAAGCACATCCCGGTTGCGGGTCAGAATCTCCCAGGCTTCCCGGACGGCCTCATCAAGCAGCCCGCGGACTTCACCGTCGATCTGTCCGGCAACAACTTCCGACACTTCCAAGGCTTGCCCGCGCCCCATTTCCCGCCCCAAGAACGGGTCCGTGTCCTCCGTGCCCAGTTTGATGGTGCCAACCGAACTGGTCATCCCATAGTCAGTGACCATGGCCCTAGCGGTCTTGGTTGCCTTCTCAATATCGTTAGCAGCACCGGTTGAGGGGTCCCGGAAGACAATTTCTTCGGCGACCCGCCCACCCATCGCGTACACCAAGTCATCCAGCAACTGGTTGCGGGTCTTCGAATAGCGGTCCTCCACGGGCATCACCATGGTGTAACCCAAAGCGCGGCCACGCGGCAGGATCGTCACCTTCGTCACCGGGTCCGTGTAGTGCAGGGCGGCAGCACAAATGGCGTGTCCGGCCTCGTGATAAGCGGTAACGGACTTGTCGTGCTCGTTCATCACGCGCGTCCGCTTTTGCGGGCCCGCAATAACACGGTCAATGGCCTCATCCATTGCACGCATGTCAATCAGGTCAGCGTTGGAGCGGGCAGTAAGCAAGGCGGCCTCGTTGAGGACGTTCGCCAAATCCGCACCCGTGAAGCCGGGGGTCCGCTTCGCGATCTGGTACAAGTCCACGTCTTTCGTCATGGGCTTGCCCTTCGCGTGCACCTGCAGGATCGCTTCCCGGCCACGCAAGTCCGGTGCTTCCACGGCAATCTGCCTGTCAAAACGCCCCGGGCGTAGCAGTGCGGGGTCCAAAATGTCGGGCCGGTTGGTGGCCGCAATCATGATGACATTGGTCCGGTCGTCGAAACCGTCCAGTTCCACCAGCATCTGGTTCAGCGTCTGTTCCCGTTCATCGTTGCCCCCGCCAATGCCGGAGCCGCGATGGCGACCAATCGCGTCAATCTCATCCACGAAAATAATGGCAGGGGCTGCCTTGCGGGCCTTCTCAAACAGGTCCCTGACCCGGGAGGCACCCACGCCAACGTAGAGTTCCATGAACTCGGAGCCAGAGATCGTGAAGAACGGGACCTTAGCCTCCCCCGCCACGGCCTTAGCCAGCAAGGTTTTACCGGTTCCCGGGGGGCCGTACAGCAGCACGCCGCGCGGGATCTTCGCCCCCACGGCCGTGAACTTGGCGGGTTCAACTAGGAATTCGCGGATCTCATCCAGTTCCTCAACGGCCTCATCCTCACCCGCCACGTCAGCGAACGTGATCTGCGGATTTTCTTCGTTGAACTCTTTGGCTTTGGAGGCCGAGAATTGCCCCATCATGCCGCGCCCCGCCGTGCGTGACATCAGGAACCAGAAGGCGCCCAGAAGCAGCATTAGCGGCAGCATCAACTGCAGCATGGACCCAAGGACCGACGGCTGCGGGTTGTGCGCGTCGTAGCCTTCCGCGGGTTCAGCCCGGTCGATCAGATCCAGGATCTCCTCACCTTGAACGCGGGCGTAGGTGAAGGAAACAGCCGTCCCCAACTCCCGCTCCGGGTCGGTGACGGAGGTCGACTTGTGCGTGTACGGCTCCTCTAAAGTGAGGTTCACCTGCTGCGTGCCGTCGTTCACCACGGCGGACGTGATCGTCTGATCTTCCAGGATCTGCATCCCTTCCGACGTGATCACCTCACCGGGCTGCACCATCCGCCACACCATCCACCCGATCATGGACAGGGCCAGCAGGGGGAAGACTATGTAGGGCCAAATCTTGGCCCCCTTACCCTTCCCCTTTTTCTTCTTGTCGGCTGCCGCCATTTATTCCTCTTCTGAGTAAACGTGTTTCGCTAGGGTCCCCACAAAGGGGAGGTGCCGGTACTGTTCGTCATAGTCTAGGCCGTACCCAATAACGAACTCATTTGGAATGTCGAAGCCCAGATAGTCGACCTCAACGGGCACCTTCAACGCGTCCGGCTTCCGCAGCAGGGTGATGATTCGCACCGAGGCCGCCCCGCGCGCAATCAGGTTCTCTTTCAACCAGGACAGGGTCAGACCGGAATCCAGAATGTCCTCTACGATCAGCACGTTGCGCCCGTGAATATCGGTGTCCAAGTCCTTCAGGATGCGGACCACACCGGAACTTTTAGTCCCAGAACCGTAGGAGGACACGGCCATCCAATCCATTTCGAGTCCCCGATGGATTTTCCGTGACAAGTCCACCATGACGGGCGCGGCTCCCTTGAGAACACCCACCAGAAGCAAGTCGCCTTCCGCATAGTCGCGGTCAATTTCTGCCGCCAGTTCGGTTAGGCGCGTGTCAATCTGTTCTTCAGTGAGGAGGATTTTCTCCAGATCATCGCCCATGTCAGCCGCGTCCATTGGCCCCGCCCTTCGTTTCGTGCTGACCCGCTTGGGGTGAGCATTCGGTTATCTTCCGCGTTTCCAACTAAATCCAACGGCCACTTTACAGTGCGACCACCCCGAAACAGCATCGGCTTCGCCAAGGGAGAGATTAAGCCCCGCCACCTGGGGCTTGTCCGCACTTTGCGGCCGGGTCAGGGCGCATGGAACCGCAGCTCAGTTCGGCTGCGGATCGCCGTGTAATCCCCCGGTAGTGGTGCCCGTTTTCCTGTGGTCAAACTGTCTATCTGCTCAATTTGTGCGGCTGTCAGCACGGGCAGCCCCGCCGGCCGTACCCGAAGCCAAGCAAGAGCGTAAACGCGGGTGCGAACCGCGGTGGGAAGCGGTTTTAGGGGGGCGAGGGCGAGGGCGCCTTCCCCTTCCAGCCACGCAGACGTGAAGACATCCTGCGCCCACCCGTCTAGCGCCTGCTGGTCGCGGCGAGCCAGCCGCGCCACCCGGGCCAAGGCAGGCACAGGGTCCTGCTCCAAAGCTTCGCGTAAAAGTGGCAGCACGTCGTGGCGGACGGCTGCCCGGGGTGGGGGCCGCCCACCGGCAGTTCGCCACGGCCCGTCCGCACGGTTGGTTGGGTCCTGAACCCAAGGCAACCCCAGGGTGGTGCAGAACGCTTCCGTGTCTGCCCGGCGCAGGCCAAGCAGGGGGTGCCCGTGCAGGATCGCGGGGTCAGTTGCCGGGCGCCGCGGTGCTATGCCCGCTAATGCCCCCGGGCTGGCACCACGACTTAAGCGAAGCAGCACCGTTTCTGCTTGGTCTTCCATGGTGTGCCCGAAAAGGATTTCTACCCCCGCCAGGT
The DNA here is from genome assembly GCA_964346705.1 of uncultured Actinomyces sp. Taxonomy (GTDB): domain Bacteria; phylum Actinomycetota; class Actinomycetes; order Actinomycetales; family Actinomycetaceae; genus Scrofimicrobium. The sequence continues at coordinate 55,378 of CAYFVT010000005.1, forward strand.
TCGCTTGCCGCATCCACGCGGCAGCCTCAGTTTCCAGCAGGTGGTGGCGCAAGTCGCGGGCGGTTGTTTCCAAGGCGCGCAACCCCGGGGGCGCCTCTGCCCGCACCACCCGCACCGGGCTGACACCCAGCCCTTCCAGTTGGGTGGCGACAGCACGGGCTTCCGCCTGCGATTCATGCCGCATTGCGTGGTCGACAACCACTGCCCTATATGGGATGTTCAGGCGGTCCGCTGCTTCAGCCCCCGCCAGGGTGAGGGCCAGGGAGTCAGCGCCGCCGGAGACGGCGAAGAGGACCGCGGGGGGCTGTCCGGCCCGTAGATGCTCCCGCACGGCCAGGGACACCTTCCGAACCGGGGGTTTTGGTGCGCCCCCAATCAGATCGGAAGGGGTCACTGGCTAGCAACCTGGACTAAGAAGGTGTCTAAAGGGTCACGGAAAGCCCAGCCAGCGTTATCCTCGACCTGATCAATACCCGCGGCGAATACAACGTTCTGGCCGGATGTGGTTGTAAAGGTGCCCGCAAGGGAGCTCACTGATCCCAGCGACCCAGTTTTGGCGGTCAGGTCACCAAGGGCGGCCGGGTCTTCCAACCGCCCAAGCAAGGTCCCCGTATAACCACTAATAGGCAGCAGCCGGGGCAGTTGGTTCACTAGGCCGGGGGAGGCGGACGCAACGCTCAATGTGTCAACAAGGGTGCGGCCGCTCACTTTGGAAGTCTCATCCAGACCGGAGCAGTCATTTATTTGCAGCCCCTGCGTTGATACCCCCTGCTCACCTAAGAACAGGGCCATTTGTTGGGTGGCGGCCGTGAAGTCAGCCGGGGTTCCCATCATCTCTGTGGCAGCCAACTGGCACAGTTGCTGGGCCATGGTGTTGTCAGAAACCAGCAGCATGTAGTGGACCTGGTCAATCAGGGGGGCCGACTGTACTTCCGCGATCACCTGTCCGGGCACCACCTGCCGAACCTGCGTCGCGGGTTCTTCCGCCACCCGAAGGTAAGACCAAGGCTTAACCGCCGTCACAGTGACGCCACCGTCCGCCAGCTGCTGCGCAACCAGGGAAGCAACAGCTGCAGCGGGGTCTTCCGCGAAATAGTCTTCAGCGTGGTTGATACGCCCGGAGTCCACTGCGAAGGGTGCGGTTTTCCCCGCATACTGGGCTACTTCCTGCTGCACCCAAGCCTTGTGAACCGTTTCGCCGGGGAACAGGGCGTCCTGGTAATAGAGGGTGACGGTCTGGTCGCTATCCAATTCCTGCAGGGCCTGCGCGGTCAGGTCGCTGACCCCCGCGTAACCGTTCAGAGCTGTTTCATCTCCCGCCCCTGCACCCAGCAGCAAGTCGCCCTCGCCCCATAGATACAGGTCGTCACCCTCCTGGTTCAGGCCGGTGGACAACTGCCGCTGGGCGTCCCCCTGGGAGAGGGCGAAGAAGCCGGACAGGTTCTTCATTGTAGAGGCCGGGACGTGCGCCACGTCAGCCCCCGACTGAAAGATAATGTCGCCCGTATCCGCATCTTCTAGCAGCACCCAAGGCCGACCCCCCAGCTGCTTACCGGCTTCGGCAGCTGGTTTCCACGCTTTTGCCACTTCCTGCTCAGTGAGTGCTTTGCTTGGCTCAATCAGTCCGCTTTGCATTCCCTCTTGCATCGCGAACTCAGCGGGGACGGGCGGCGGTTTCGCTGCAGAACCCAACGTCATTTCGGCCCGTTTGGTGGGATTTGCCAGGACGGACACCACCAGCCACGCCAGTAGTCCAACGAAGACGGCAACAGCGCCTAGAATCGCTATAAGAACACTACGGCGCATTGGCTCTCCAAAACAGGGAAAGGGGTACGGTTCCAGCGTACCCGCGCTGCTGGGCCGTGTTGAAGGCAACGACCAGGAGGATTGGGACAATGGAGTTCGATGTCACGATCGAGATTCCTAAGGGGAACCGAAACAAGTACGAAATCGACCACGAGACCGGCAGGATCCGCCTGGATCGGCTCTTGTTCACGTCAACCCGTTACCCGGACGACTACGGTTTCATTGATGACACGTTAGGGGAGGACGGGGACCCACTGGACGCCCTGGTCTTGTTGGAGGAACCAACGTTCCCTGGCTGCGTGATCCGCTGCCGGGCGCTTGGCATGTTCCGCATGAAAGATGAGATGGGTGGGGACGACAAGGTCCTTTGCGTTCCAGCCGGCGACCAGCGGGCAGCTTGGCGGACGGAGATTGAGGACGTCTCCGAGTTCCACCGTCTAGAAATTCAGCATTTCTTTGAGGTGTACAAGGACCTGGAGCCCGGCAAATCCGTTGAAGGCGCGCACTGGGTAGGCCGAGCGGAAGCGGAGGCTGAAATCAAGCGTTCCTACGAACGTGCCCGGCACGCGGAAGCTGACGG
>CAYFVT010000006.1:0-1418 GCA_964346705.1 uncultured Actinomyces sp.
GGTAAGTCGGCAACCACGGCTTGGCTGATTGAGCAGATCCAACGCCCCGCGCTTGTCATGGCTCCAAACAAAACGTTGGCCGCGCAGTTGGCGTCGGAGTTCCGGGAGCTGCTACCGAACAACGCTGTCGAATATTTCGTGTCCTACTACGACTACTATCAGCCGGAAGCCTACGTTCCCCAGACGGACACGTTCATTGAGAAGGACTCGTCCATTAATGATGAGGTGGAACGCCTCCGGCACTCGGCAACTAACTCTTTACTTACCCGTCATGACACGGTTGTGGTTGCGTCAGTTTCATGCATTTACGGCCTGGGCACCCCGGAAGAGTATGTGGCGAGGATGCTGCAGTTGGAAGTCGGGCAAGAGGTGGGGCGCGATGAGCTGTTGAAGCGGTTCGTTCAGATGCAGTATGTGCGTAACGACATGGAGTTCACGCGCGGCACCTTTCGTGTTCGTGGGGACACGGTGGAGATCATCCCCGTGTATGAGGAACTGGCGATCAGGATTGAATTTTTTGGCGACGAAATTGATGCCATCTCGGTCCTGCACCCGCTTACGGGGGACGTGATCCGGTCCGTGGATACTGTGCACGTGTTCCCTGCCAGCCACTATGTGGCGGGGGAGGAGCGCATGAAGAGCGCCATAGCCGCCATTGAGGAAGAGATGGAAGACCGGGTGAAGTGGTTTGAGAAAAGGGGAAAACTGCTTGAGGCTCAGCGGCTGCGGATGCGCACCGCCTACGACCTGGAGATGATGCGCCAAGTTGGCTCCTGCGCTGGGATTGAGAACTATTCGCGCCACATCGACGGACGCGGTCCGGGCACCGCCCCTCACACTTTGCTGGACTTCTTCCCGGACGATTTTGTTCTGATCATCGACGAATCCCATGTGACTGTCCCGCAGATTGGGGCAATGTACGAGGGCGACATGTCCCGTAAGCGAACCCTTGTCGAACATGGGTTCAGACTCCCTTCAGCAATGGATAATCGTCCTCTCAAATGGGAGGAGTTCCTGGCACGCATTGGGCAGACCGTCTACCTGTCGGCTACCCCGGGCCCTTATGAGCTGGAGAGGGACCCGGAACCTGTTGAGCAGATCATTCGCCCCACTGGCCTTGTTGATCCCCTGGTGCGGGTGAAACCAACGGAGGGGCAAGTTGATGATCTTCTGGAGGAAATCCGGGTCCGCACCGAAAAAGATGAGCGCGTCTTGGTCACCACGTTGACGAAGAAAATGGCTGAAGACCTGACCGTGTACTTAGCAGAGCGGGGCGTGCGGGTCGAATATCTGCATTCGGATGTGGACACGCTGCGCCGCGTGGAATTGCTCCGGGAGCTGCGGCAAGGCAAGTTTGACGTTCTGGTGGGAATCAACCTTCTGCGTGAGGGACTGGACCTTCCGGAGGTGTCTCTGGT
>CAYFVT010000006.1:1518-15848 GCA_964346705.1 uncultured Actinomyces sp.
TGGTGGGAATCAACCTTCTGCGTGAGGGACTGGACCTTCCGGAGGTGTCTCTGGTATCCATCCTTGACGCCGATAAAGAGGGGTTCTTGCGTTCCACCCGCTCCCTCATCCAGACGATTGGTCGCGCGGCCCGAAACGTTTCGGGGGAAGTCCACATGTACGCGGACACGGTTACTGACTCTATGAGGGCGGCATTGGATGAGACCTCCCGGCGCCGGCAGAAGCAAATAGATTACAATCTGGAACACGGGATCGATCCTCAGCCGCTGCGGAAAAAAATTGCGGATGTTACGGACATGTTGGTCCGGGAACAGATTGACACGGAAGAGCTGTTGGCCGGCGGGTACAGGAAAACCCCACGTAGCGCTCAAACCGGTCACGTCCGCAGTGACGTGCCCACAGCCGAAGCGGAGTTGGTTGATTTGATCGACTCGTTGACACAACAGATGCATTCCGCTGCAAGTGAGTTAAACTTCGAGTTGGCTGCGCGCATACGTGATGAGCTCGCAGACCTCAAACAGGAATTGCGCGGAATGAGGCAGTCCCGTTAAGTTCCGGACACGGAGGATCTGTGGAAGTTCACCTGCTGGCCTGGATTATTCTTGCCGTCGCAGTTACAGCACTAATAGCAGTCGACATAGTAGGGCACGTGCGCACCCCGCATGCCCCAACCTTGAAGGAAGCAGCCTGGTGGTCGCTGGCATATGTCCTGCTTGCGGTCGCTTTCGGCGGTTTCATTTGGGTTGCTTACGGTAGCGAGTACGCCGGCCAGTACATTGCGGGTTGGGCGACAGAGAAGGCCCTGTCAATAGACAACCTGTTCGTTTTCGTGATCATCATGGCCGCATTCAGGGTTCCCAGACAGTTCCAACAAAAGGCTTTACTGTCCGGGATCATCATTGCTTTGGTGTTGCGCCTGGTGTTTATCCTTGTCGGCGCGGCCATCATTGAACGATTCTCGTGGGTGTTCTACATCTTTGGGATTTGGCTACTGTGGACTGCGTTCGATCAGGCCAGGGCCGGTGTAGAGACCATCGCTGGTGATGAAGAGGAAGCGGAATACAAGGAAAACAAGTTCACGGCCCTAGTGCGCCGGGTTGTTCCAGTCGCCGACGGGTTTCGGGGCCAAAAGTTTCTTTACCGCGCTGGCGGTAAAACGTATGTCACCCCCATGCTGCTGGTTGTGGTCGCACTTGGAAGCGCAGACATTATGTTCGCATTCGACTCCATTCCCGCCATATTTGGCCTCACGTCCGAGCCGTACCTGGTGTTCGCGGCGAACGCTTTCGCCCTGCTTGGTCTTCGCCAAATGTACTTCCTGATTGACGGACTCCTAGCGCGCCTCGTGTTCTTGCACTACGGCCTGGCAGTCATCCTGGGGTTCATTGGCGTGAAACTGGTTCTGCACGCCATGCACGAAAACAGCCTGCCTTTCATCAACGGCGGCCGCCCTCTGCCTGTACCGGAGATTGGGATCGCTGCGTCACTGGGCGTGATCATGGCCACAATCACTGTTACGGTTGTCGCATCGCTGCTGGCAACCCGACGGAGGAACTCACTGGAATGACAGAAGAAACTAAAGCGACCTCCACGCCTGATGCCGGTGAGGGGCTCACCTCCCAGCAGGTGGCCGATCGGCACAGTCAAGGGCAAAGTAACCACGTTGACAGCTCCAGTTCGCGACCCGTCAGCGCCATTTTGCGTGCCAACCTGTTCACCGTTTTCAATGCGATCCTGTTTACAGCGGCCCTTGCAGTCATCCTGGTTGGCGACTGGCGGGACGCGGTCTTCGGCATTGTCCTGGTTCTGAACCTGGCTATCGGCGTCCTTGGGGAACTGCGTTCCAAGCGGGCCTTGGACTCCCTAGCAGTGCTTCAGGCCCCCACATCCCAAGTTCTGCGTGACGGGCACGTCCAGACCGTCAACAATGAGGACCTGGTGGTTGATGATGTTGTCGAGTTAGCCCTGGGGGACCAGGTTCCAGCGGACGGTTCCATGCTGTCAAGTCGCGGGTTGGAAGTAAACGAATCCGCGCTGACCGGGGAATCCCACCCGGTGACGAAAACGGCAGGCGACCAAATTATGTCGGGCACTTCCGTCATTGCTGGCACTGGGACCATGCTGGTGCAGAAAATTGGGGCAGACGCTTGGGCTCAGAAGATCACAAGCGAAGCGAAACAGTACTCAAAAGCGTATTCCGAAATTCAGGGCTCCATCGATAAGGTGTTGCGGTGGATAACGATGGTGCTGCCCGTCATCGTGATCCTTCTGATGTGGTCCCAGCTGCGTGTGGATGGGGGGAACTGGAAGGCCGCCATCATCCTTACCGTTGCAGGTGTAGTCGGCATGATCCCGCAGGGCCTGGTGTTGCTGACGTCTATGAACTTTGGCATGGCCGCCGCAACTCTGGCACGCCGTGGAGTCCTAGTTCAAGAGCTGCCGGCCGTAGAAATTCTGGCGCGCGTGGACGTCCTCTGCCTAGACAAGACAGGCACCCTGACGACAGGCGAGATTCGGGGCCATGACCTGGTGGGCGCCTCGGGAACCGAACCTCAGGACGGGGACGGTCCCACAAAACAGGTGCTTGCAACCATGGTTCAAAGTGACGACAACGCAACCGCCCAAGCGGTTCAAGAGCTACTTCCCGGGGTCAAGCCGCTGGCGGAAGGTGAGTTCGCTGAGATCCCGTTCAACTCCATCCGCAAGTGGTCGGCTCTAACCCTGGAAGGCCCCCGACAAGGTCAGAAGCCCACCTGGGTGTTCGGGGCCCCCGAAGTTGTTTTGAACCTGACGGACCCGAACGTTGCGTGGGTGGAGGACGTGGTCAGCAAAGCATCCTCCCAGGGGCGGCGCACCGTCTGCCTAGCCAGCACGGATGCGCCCGTGCAGGGGGAGGCGCTCCCTTCCGGCCTGCAGCCGCAGCTAGTGGCGATTCTGGAAGAGGACGTGCGTCCCGACGCGAAACAAACCCTGCAATATTTTGAAGACCAGGGGGTGACGGTCAAAATTATTTCCGGCGACTCCCAGCGCACGGTAGGCGCAATCGCAGCGGACCTGGGGCTGGCTGCCGCGGGCACGGAACTCACGATTAAAGATGCGCGGACACTACCGCCAATTGATGACCCGGACTTCGGCAAGGAAGCGGCAGGGGTGGACGTGTTCGGCAGGGTGACCCCCGACCAGAAGAAGGCCCTGGTTGTCGCGCTGCAAGACCAGGGCCACACGGTCGCTATGACCGGGGATGGGGTGAACGACGCCCTCGCCCTGAAAACAGCCGACCTGGGAATCGCTATGGGAAACGGGGCGCCGGCAACGAAAGCGGTTTCAAGACTGGTGCTGGTGAACTCGCAATTCTCCGTGCTGCCTGGCGTGGTGGCGGAGGGGCGGCGCATCATCGCCAACATGGAACGGGTCAGCGCCCTCTTCCTGTCCAAAACCACTTACGCGATCCTGCTTGCAGTAGTCGTGGCAATATTTGGATTGGCGTACCCTTTCCTGCCCCGGCACCTGACCTACATCAGCACTTTCACTATCGGCGTGCCCGCATTCTTCCTGTCCATTAGTCCGAACAAGCAACGCTACAAGCCGGGTTTCCTGAAAAGAACCCTACTGATCGCCGTGCCCTCCGGCCTTGCTTTGGGGGCGGCAGCCCTAACCGCCTATTTGATGGTTTCGGAACAGACGGATGATAGCCAGACGGCAGCCACGTTGAGCGTGATCATAGGCGCCATGGCGCTGCTTATTGTTCTGGCGCGCCCTTGGAAGGCATGGAAGATAGGGTTGGTGTTAGCAATGATTGCGGGCGCAACCTTAGGCTTGGTAATACCGCCCATAAGGCAGTTCTTTGCCTTAGCGTTTCCCACCACGGGGATGTGGCTGGTAATCGCAGTGGTAGGCGGGGTGGCCGCCGCACTTATTGCGGGCTCATACAAGGCAACGGAGAAGTTGCGTCAAGAAGCGGGAGAAAGAAAGTAAATGCAACGAGTAGACACCCCATCAACGCCGCTGGCATTCTACGAGTCCGGCGCGGGCGACCAGACATTACTGCTCGGCCACGCCCTTGGCTCTGACCACCGCATGTGGCAGCAAGTGGTGGACCTGCTGCCAGATGACATCCGTGTCATCTTGTGGGAGCAGCCAGGCCACGGCGAATCCGGGCTGCTTCAAGAGGACGCCCCGGACGCCGCCTCGGTTGCGGACGCTGTTGCTGCCGGGCTTGCAGATTTGGGGGTCAGCGAAACGGTAGCAGCGGGTCTGTCCCTGGGTGGCATAGTGACTTTAGCGTTGGCAGCGGCGCACCCAAGTTTGGCACCCAGGGCGGTCATGCTTGATTCCGCCCCTGTCCTGCTGCCAAGTTCCATGTGGTCAGACAGGGCGGACCAGGTCGAAAAGGACGGGGTGGAAGCCCAAGTGGGGCCGGCCATGGAACGCTGGTTCACTCCGGAATTCGCTGAGGGAGTTGGGGCGGCCGCTGTGACGGAGATTGAGAACATTTTCCTGGGAACCAACCCGCAGGGTTACGCCCAAGGGTGCCGCATTATTGCCAACACGAATCTGACTGAGCAGCTGCAAACCTTGGCGGCCGAACTGCTGGTTGTTGTGGGGCGGGAGGACGCTGGGACGCCGCCCGAAGTTGCCATGGAAATGACGATTCAAGCGCCCAACGGGCGTGGTCCCATAATCATAGATGGGGCCAGGCATCTGCCGGCCGTGGAGCAGCCGCAGCAGGTTGCTTCCCTGTTGGCAGCATTCGTAGGGGACTAGGCGCACCTGCCCACCGGGCGCGCTGTGCGTGGCTGGTGGGCTTTTTGCTAGCAGACCGGGAAGTGAACGTCGAATGTTTTCGCGTGGCTGCCCAGCGTGGGGACCCATTCCCTGACCCGCAGGTCTTCCACTAGTCCGTTAGTGATGAACGGGTCGTCGTCTAACAGGGCGGCTGCCTGTTTCGCGGAGGGTGCCCGTAGAATCAGCAGCGCACCATTGAAACTGGAGTCGTGGAGGAACCCGGATGCAATCAGTTGGCCCTCGCTTTCCAGCAGGCGCAGGTGGGTGCGGTGCGCGGGGCGGAAGGACTCAACCAGGTTTTCTAAACCGGGCACATACCGGTATTCAATAACGTAGTAGGCCATGGGTTCAGCATAGGCACGCCATTGGTCGGCAGCCAAGATAGTAAACGAGTGTCACTTGGCAGGCACCGTCGTTCCGCTGTAATCGAACGCACGTGCGTACGTAATGGGGACGCGGGTAGAATCTGTTGAGTGAATGACCAGCTTGTGATCCGTGGGGCAAGAGCCCATAACCTGCAGAACGTTGACTTGGAGCTACCCCGCGAAAAGCTGATTGTTTTTACCGGGCTTTCGGGTTCCGGGAAGTCATCTCTAGCGTTCGACACGATTTTTGCGGAAGGCCAGCGCCGCTACGTGGAATCGCTTTCCGCCTATGCCCGGCAGTTTTTGGGGCAGATGGATAAGCCGGATGTTGACTTCATCGAAGGCTTGTCCCCAGCGGTGTCGATAGACCAGAAGTCGACCTCCCGAAACCCGCGTTCAACTGTTGGTACCATCACGGAAGTCCACGACTACCTGCGCCTGCTCTTTGCACGCGCTGGCACCCAGTTCTGTCCCACTTGTGGTGAGCAGATTACGGCGCAAAGTGCTGAACAAATTGTGGACCGAATCCTGGAAGGGGAAGAGGGCACGCGCTTCCAAGTGCTTGCCCCAGTGGTTCGTGGCCGCAAGGGTGAATATCAGGAGCTGTTCGCGGAACTGCAAGCTAAAGGGTATGCGCGGGCAATTGTAGACGGGACGCCCGTCCGGTTGGAAGACCCACCGGTTCTGGAAAAGAACCTGAAACACGACATTGACGTGGTGGTTGACCGGCTTGTGGTGAAGCCTGGTTTGAATCGGCGCTTGACCGACTCCGTGGAGACAGCTCTGGAGCTGGCGGACGGTCTGGTCACCGTTGACTACGTGGACCTAGACCAGGATGACCTGCTGCGGACGCGCCGCTATTCGGAGAAGCGGGCCTGCCCAAATGACCACGCTCTAACTTTGGACGAAATTGAGCCACGCACATTCTCATTCAACGCCCCTTACGGCTCTTGCCCGGAATGCTCCGGCTTGGGGGCGAAACAAGAAGTGGACGCGGACCTGATTGTTACGGACGAAGAATTGTCGCTTGCGGAGGGCGCTGTGGTCGTGTGGCGGGGCAATAACAAGTACTACCAGCGGCTTCTGGCTGGCCTGGCGAAGCAAATGGATTTCGACTTGAACACACCGTGGAAGGACCTGCCGGAACGCGTCCAACACGCGGTGTTGTACGGCTTGGACCACAAGGTGCACGTGCGTTACCGGAACCGTTGGGGGCGGGAGCGGGCGTATTCCACGGGGTTTGAGGGCGCGCTGGCCTTCGTTGAGCGTCGCCTCCAAGAGTCAGACTCCAATTACGTTAAAGACCGGATGCAGGGCTACATGCGCCAGGTGGACTGCCCGTCGTGCCGGGGGGCGCGTTTGAAGCCGGAGGTCCTGGCGGTTCGCGTTGGGGGCAAGAACATTGCGGAGGTCTCTGAGATCTCCATTGGGGATGCGCAAGAGTTCCTGGCGAACCTGCAGTTAGAGGGGCGGGGTGCACAGATTGCGCAACCGGTTTTACGTGAGATCAGTTCCCGCCTGAAGTTCCTTGTTGACGTGGGACTTGACTACCTGACCTTGGGTCGGGGTGCGGGCACCCTGTCCGGTGGGGAAGCCCAACGGATCCGTTTGGCCACACAAATTGGTTCCGGCCTGGTGGGTGTCCTTTACGTTCTGGATGAGCCCTCAATCGGTTTGCATCAGCGCGACAACCAGCGTCTGATTGGCACTTTGGAGCACCTGCGGGACCTGGGTAACACCCTGATTGTGGTGGAACACGATGAGGAGACAATTGCTTCCGCCGACTGGGTTGTCGACATTGGGCCCAAGGCTGGCGAGCAGGGCGGCCAGATTGTTTATTCTGGCCCACAGAAGGGCCTGCTGAAACAGAAGAACTCTTTGACCGGTGACTACCTGTCCGGCAAGAAGCAGATAGAGGTCCCCAGTGAACGGCGCCCGTTTGACCCGGAGCGCGTCCTCACCGTTCGGGGGGCGCGGGAAAATAACCTGCAGGAAGTGACTGCCGAGTTCCCACTGGGAACCCTGACCGCAGTGACGGGTGTGTCCGGATCTGGGAAATCTACGCTTGTTAACCAGGTCCTGTACCGCGCCTTGGCGAACAGGTTGAATCGGGCCCGCCTGGTCCCAGGACGTTATAGTTCCCTGTCGGGGACTGAACATTTAGACAAGATTGTTCACGTCGACCAGTCGCCCATCGGACGGACTCCCCGGTCGAACCCCGCCACTTACACCGGGGTGTGGGACCACGTGCGCACGCTGTTTGCGGAGACGGAGGAGGCAAAGGTGCGCGGTTACGCGCCCGGCCGGTTCTCTTTCAACGTGAAGGGCGGCCGCTGCGAAGCGTGTAAGGGGGACGGGACCATCCGGATTGAGATGAACTTCCTGCCCGACGTGTACGTGCCCTGCGAGGTTTGCGGTGGCAGCCGCTACAACCGGGAAACCCTGGAAGTCACCTACCGGGGGAAGACCGTAGCGGACGTTTTGGAGATGCCCATTGGTGAAGCGGCAGAGTTTTTCTCCGCCATTCCCCGCATTGCACGCCACCTGAACACACTTGTCGAGGTTGGCTTGGGCTACGTCCGTTTAGGCCAGTCCGCCACCACGCTGTCGGGCGGTGAAGCGCAGCGCGTGAAGTTGGCTTCTGAATTGCACCGCCGCTCCAACGGCCGAACCGTTTACGTTTTGGATGAGCCGACCACTGGCCTCCACTTTGAGGACATTCGGAAATTGCTCCTAGTCCTGCAGGGCTTGGTCGATAAAGGGAACACTGTCGTCGTCATTGAACACAACTTGGACGTTGTGAAGAGTGCCGACTGGGTGATTGACATGGGGCCTGGGGGCGGCAGCAACGGGGGACGCGTCATTGCGACGGGAACTCCGGAGGCAGTCGCGCAGGTTGAGGGCTCCTGGACGGGGGAGTACCTGCAGGAGGCCCTCCCCGCAACTGCGTAGGTGTGGGCCCCTCGGCCGCGCACAGCTACAGCGTGGCACTTCAGCGTCCCCTTCAGGGCCGCCGCAGTTCACGCGCTGGGGGTGACGGACCCGCCAACTGCGGCCAGCTCGTCCTCGTCAAACGAGTAGAGCTCGTTGATTTGGCGTTCCATGTCGGCCAGCACTTTGTGTCGCTTCAGTTTCAGGGACGGGGTCAAGTACCCGTTTTCGATGGTGAAGTCCATGTTCAGGATCCGGTAACGGCGGATTGACTCCGCCCGGGAAACCTCCTGGTTGGCCCTCTGCAGGGCACGTTCAAGAGATTCCCGCACCTCCGGTAGTGCCGCCGCTTCCTCCGGGGGAACGACGGCTAGGCCCTTGTTTTTTAACCAGGTGGGCAGCATCTCAGCGTCCAACGTGACCATGGCGCTAATGTACGGACGGTCATCCCCAAGAACCACGACCTGGCTGATCAGCGGGTGGGAAATAAGGGAACTTTGCAGAACATCGGGGGAGACATTTTTGCCTCCCGCAGTGACAATCAGTTCCTTCTTCCGGCCCGTGATCTTCAGCCGGCCCTCCGCATCCGTTTCAGCCAGGTCACCAGTGTGAAACCAGCCGTCCCGGTACTCTTCCTTAGTTACTTTCGGCAGGTTCAGGTAGCCGGGGGACACGGAGATGCCGCGCAGCAGCAGCTCCCCATCCGATGCGATCTTCAATGAGTTTCCGGGCCACAGGTAGCCAACCGAGTCAGGCGGATTATCCCCCGGAATCTCCACAGTGATAGGTCCCGTTGTCTCCGAAAGGCCGTAGCCCTGCAGCAGGGTCACCCCAATACCGCGGTAGAAATTAGCCAAGTCAGGCGGCAGTGGCGCGCCCCCACAAATCACAGTTTCCAGGTTGGGCCCCAGCACCTCCCGCACCTTACCTAACACCAGGGCATCAGCCGCGCGGTGGGTTAGTTTCAGCAGGGGACTGGGACCGGCCGATAACTGGGCGTCGTCCCTAGTCTTTGTTAGGTGGCTTGCCTGGTTTTTGTCTGGGTATGCGGTTGCGGCGGACATTCTTCGGGCTTGCTCCGAAGACCAACTGAAGATGCCGCGTTTGATTCCAGAGCCAGCCTTCTGAGAGGCCACGTTGTACACCTTCTCCAACACCCGGGGTACAGCCAGCAGCTGGGTTGGCTTAAAGCCTTGAATGTCTTCAACTAAATGGCGCACGTCCGGTGCGAACCCAATGCGGCCCTGGCCTATCAGAATCCCGTACATGACGAAGCGGGCTAGAACATGGGCGACGGGAAGGAACAAGAGGTTCCTGCTGTTCGGGTCGTTTATCAGGTTCGGCAGAATGTCGTAAGCCTGCAGCAGGGACGCCACGAAGTTCCCCTGCGTCAGCATCACGCCCTTCGGTTTTCCCGTGGTCCCGGAAGTGTAAATCACGGTCGCCAGGTCTGAAAGGTCAAGCGCCGCCGTCCGCTCACGCACTTCGTCTACATCGACTTCCTGCCCGGCCGCGCTGATACGCCTTACAGCACGGTTGTCCAGGGAGAAAACGTGGCGCAGGCCGCGCGTGCGCACCGTGTCAACCAGGTCGGCTTGGCGTGTTGTTTGCGTAACCACCAGCTTCACTTCCGCGTCACGCAGAATGTGGCGGATTTGCGCGGCGGAATCTGATTCGTAGATGGGGACCGTAACCAGTCCCGCCGCTAGCCCGGCCATGTCGACCACAGCCCACTCATATGAGGTGGCAGCCAAAATTCCAATCCGGTCGCCCGGCTTCAGACCGAAGCCAATGAAACCGCGTGCCACCCGATTCACGTCTGCCGCGAACTGTGCCGCAGTGACCTCATGCCAGTAGCCCGCGACGCGTCTTTCTGCGACCACATCATCAGGGCGGGCAGCGGCCCGCGCAAACACCATTTGCGGCAATGACAGGGCCTGATCCACCGGGATCAACGCCGGGCTTTCCCAAACCCCATCTTTCGTCCGGTGCATCATGCGTGCTGCCCTACTCTTCCATCTTGTGTGCTGTGAACATGTGGCCCGAACCGATGCTGTTCATCCTGGCGTTTCAAGCGCTGAAGTTTCCAAAGGTTGGCGGGACCAGGCCGCTAGCCACCCTACCCAGACAGCGACCTGTTCGTCCTATCTGTTGCCGTTGTACAACCGGTCGACCTCATCACTGAAGTCGTTTAGGACCTGGGTCCGCTTCAGCTTCATTGATGGGGTCAGGTAACCATTTTCGACGGTGAAGGATTCGTTTACAATCCGGAACTCGCGGATTGACTCCGCGCGGGACACGTGGGAATTCGCTTTCCCTATTGCAGTTTCCAAGGAAAGTTTCACTTCAGGCAGTTCCGCCGCGGTGACCGGGTCCACAACCGGCAGGCCTTTGTTCTGCAGCCAACTGGGGAGCATTTCCGGGTCAAGCGTTACCAGTGCCCCAATGAAAGGTTTGGCGTCGCCCACAACCACGACGTGGCCAATTAGGGGGTGGGTGGCCAGCAGGTCCTCCAGCACCTCAGGGGACACGTTCTTCCCGCCCGCGGTGACGATCAGCTCTTTCTTCCGCCCCGTAATGGTTAGCTGGCCGTCGGGAGCTAGCGTGCCCAGGTCCCCGGTGCGGAACCATCCGTCTGTGAACACTTTCGCTGTCTCTTTGGGCAGGTTGTGGTAACCGGGGAAGACTGAGACCCCGCGCAGCAGGACCTCCCCATCCTTCGGGTCTATCTTTACCTCGTTTAGTGGTAGCACTTCACCGACCGTGGCGCCGGGCGTGAAATCCGGGCGTTGCACGGTGATTGGTCCCGTTGATTCGGACAGGCCGTAGCCTTGCATAAGGGTGATGCCCAGTCCCCGATAAAAGTTCGCCAAGTCCTTTGCTAGGGGAGCGCCGCCACTGACAACGTATTTCAGTCGCGGCCCCAGAACCTTTTTCACTTTCTTGAGGACGAGGGCGTCCGCTACCGCGTACGTCAGCGGACCGCCACCAGCCCCCTGCTGCTCCGATTTCAGGGTCTTATCTTTCGCTTGACGCGCCGCCCAAGAGAATATTTTCCCCTTCAGGCCCGGTCCGGCTTTCGCTTGGGCGGAGTTGTAAACTTTCTCCAGAACTCGGGGCACGACCAGTAGAACTGACGGCTGGAAGGAAGCGATGTCGCTGACCAGGTTGTTCGTGTCGGGGGAGAAGCCGGCCCGCCCAGCCCCAACCCCAATCGCGTGCATCACGAACCGGGCCAACACGTGAGCTAGTGGCAGGAACAGCAGGATCCTGGTCTCTGGGTCCTGGGCCAGCTCATACACGGCCTCATGCACGCCGATGGTGGTGCCAACGAAGTTACGGTGCGTCAGTTGCACGCCCTTCGGTGTTCCAGTCGTCCCGGAAGTGTAAATTATTGTGGCCAGGTCATCGATGCGCATGCGGGACTTGCGGATCGTGACTTCCACTGGGGCGACCGACCGGGCGCGGTCGTGCAGCACGCGTTCCGCGTCCTGGTTCAGGATAAGGACTTCGGGCCCGCGGCGGGGGCTTACCGACTTCACCAGGTCTGCTTGCTGAACGTTGTCGGTGAAGACCAGTTTCACCTTTGCGTCCCGCAGAATGTGGCCGATCTGCTTTGCTGAGTCCGACTCGTAGATGGGCACCAGCACCGCGCCCACCGACATTACGGCGACGTCTAGCACCATCCACTGGTAGGAGTTTGCTGCCAGCAGGGCCACCGCTTCGCCCGGTTCCACTCCAAGTCCGATTAGGCCGCGAGCGTAAACCTCGACCTGGGCAAGGAACTCTTCCGTTGTCACCGGACGCCACCCGCCGATGGGCGACCGTTTTTCAGCAATAATGCTTCCCGGATGCTTAGCTGCCCGGTACTCATACATGCCGGGGACCGTCATTTTGTCCGTCAGGGGTGGGATCATGCTGAGCTGCTTGTCGGTCAGGCCTGGGTGCTCGGTCATTGTGCTCCGTTCGATTATGGGTGCCTGCGCGCGCCAGCGGGGAAACTAGGGCGGAAACCAGCGCAGGGCCCCTCGTCGCATACAGTACAAAAGTTGAAGCAGTTTGCGTAGTTCATTCCATGCAATAACGTAGATAGTGATGAATACCCCGCATAAAGGTCCCCACTGGCGTCCCGCAACCCGCGATATTCCAGCCGCCCCCGGCGTCTACAGGTTCCGCGACCAAGAAGGCCGGGTCATCTACGTGGGGAAAGCGAAAAGCCTGCGCTCCCGCCTTACTTCCTACTTTCAGGACCCGCAAGCGTTGCATCCGCGCACTGCGCTTATGGTGGCTGATGCTGCCAGCGTGCAATGGACAGTGGTGGCGAACGAGGGCGAAGCCCTCACCCTTGAATACCAGTGGATCAAACAGTTCGACCCGCGTTACAACGTCATGTACCGGGACGACAAGTCGTACCCGTACCTGTCCGTGTCAATGGCGGAAGAGTTTCCCAGGGTCGCAATTTCCCGTGATGCACGCCGGAAGGGAGACCGCTACTTCGGTCCTTATCCGAAAGTGTGGGCGATTCGGGAAACCATTGACCTGCTCTTACCCGTTTTTCCTATCCGTTCCTGCGCCCCAGGAGTGTTCCGCCGGGCTGAAGCGTCCGGACGGCCATGCCTGCTTGGTTACATTGACCGCTGCTCCGCACCCTGCGTTGGACGCATCTCACCTGAAGAGCACCGGGAGCTGGCTGAGGAACTGTGCGACTTCATGGACGGGGCCGCCGGACCGGTGCTAGCGAAACTGGAAAGCCAAATGCAGCAGGCGGCGGCCGACCTCGACTTCGAAAAGGCAGCCAAAATGCGGGACGGCATTGCTGCTGTCACGAAAGTTCAGGAGAAGAACACGGTTGCTCTAAATGACGATGTGAACACGGACCTGTTCGCTTTGGTCACTGATGAGTTGGAAGCATCCGTCCAGGCGTTCTTCATCCGTGGTGGCCGAATCCGGGGCACACGCGGTTGGGTGGTGGACCGGGTGGACGACAGGACTCCGGCAGCTCTGATGGCCGACCTGTTAGAGCAGGTGTACGCGGCGCGGGCCCGAACGGCCCCGGAAGCTGGGAAACGGTCCAGCCCGGTGTCGGTGGACGACGTCGCCCATATCCCTGTGGATGCGATTCCCCCGGAAATCTGGGTGTCTGAAATGCCGGAGGGAACGCCCTCCCTGGAGCGCACGTTCACACACCTGAGGGGCCGCAAAGTGTCCATTCGCCAACCCAAGCGCGGTGTGAAAGCGCGGTTGTTGGACACGGCGCGGGAAAACGCGGAACACGCCTTGCGCGTGCACAAAGCCAGCCGCGTGGGGGACCTGACGCAGCGTGCTGTCGCTTTGGAGGAACTGACGGAGGCCCTAGACCTTCCGCGCGCCCCGCTTCGCATCGAGTGTTACGACATTTCCCATACGGGCGGTCGCAACCAGGTTGGGTCAATGGTGGTCTTTGAGGACGGGGCCCCCCGCAAGGATGCTTACCGCACGTTCAACATAGAGGCTTCCGAAGGTAGCGCCGACGACACGGCAGCACTGGCGGAAGTGCTAACCAGGCGGTTCCGTCGTGTTGCCACGGTGCCAGAAGCAGACCTAACTTCGGGCGCGGTTGACCCGGAGACTGGGCGCCCACAACGGTTCGCCTACCAGCCGGATTTGCTTGTCATTGACGGTGGCCCAGCCCAGGTGAACGCGGCTTCCAACACCCTGCGGGACATGGGGGTGACACTACCCGTTGTTGGTCTGGCGAAACGGTTAGAGGAAGTGTGGCAGCCCGCAGTCCGGTATCCGCTGATCCTGGCGCGCACCTCACCCGCCCTCTACCTGTTGCAACATTTGCGGGATGAGTCCCACCGGTTCGCGATCCGCGCCCACCGCAAACGCCGCGGGAAAGGTCAAGTCCAATCCGTGTTTGACTCCCTGGAAGGCATTGGCCCCGTCAAACAGAAGCAGTTGCTGAAAACCTTCGGGTCTCTGAAAAGGCTGCGGGAAGCGTCGGTGGAGGACATTGCAGAAGTACCCGGGTTTGGGCCCGCCAGCGCAGAACGTTTGCACCAGCAGTTGGCCGCCCTGGATGACAAGACCCGAAAAGGTGCTGAGGGTGGCAAGCTAGAAGCATGAACAACACTGACCCTCACCCGCTGACCGCACCCGGCGGGATTCCCGCCCTGGATGCTGCCTCATTCCTGGCGGCGACCACCGAAGATCAGGACCCGGACGCCCCCCAAAGCGAGATCCTCATCATCACCGGCCGTTCCGGCG
>CAYFVT010000006.1:15948-48587 GCA_964346705.1 uncultured Actinomyces sp.
CAGGACCCGGACGCCCCCCAAAGCGAGATCCTCATCATCACCGGCCGTTCCGGCGGCGGTAAAACACACGCAGCGGACGCTTTGGAGGACCTGGACTGGTACGTGATCGACAACCTACCGCCGACCCTGCTTTTGCCGCTGGCTGGCATGATGACGCCAACGGGTCAGGGCGTGCACCGCTTAGCTGCGGTCGTTGACGTGCGTGGGGGTGAATTCTTCGCGGACCTGGAAGGCGTGTTAGAGCAACTACAGGCCTACCAGATCCCGTACCGCATTGTTTACTTGGAGGCGGACGATGAAACCCTGATTCGTCGTTTCACTTCCAGCCGCCGCCCTCACCCCCTTCAAGGTACGGGCACGCTTCGGGATGGGCTGAAGGCTGAAACGGAGCTGCTGGCCCCACTGCGGGACCGGGCCGACGAAATAATTGACACTTCCACCCAGTCCATCCACGACCTGTCTAGGCGCATGCGAGATTTGGTTGACGAGGGCGGCCCGGACGACGTGCGCATATCCCTAATGTCGTTTGGCTTCAAGCACGGAATTCCCACTGATGCGGACCAGGTGGTGGACGTTCGTTTCCTGCAGAACCCGTACTGGGTGGATGAGTTGCGCCGCCTCACGGGGCGCGACCCAGCCGTTGCCGAATACGTTTTGGGGCAAGAGGGGGCCACCCAGTTCGCTGACGCTTACGCCAACCTGATTGCTTCCACACTGCCCGGGTACAGGCAAGAGTTGAAGAACTACGTGACTGTGGCGGTTGGATGTACGGGTGGGCGCCACAGGTCAGTTGCCCTCACCGAATACATTGCGGAAGATCTGCGCGCCCGGGGCATCCAAGTGCACGTGACTCACAGGGACATGGGGCGCAAGTGAGGGGGCAAGCGGAAGTTCCCGATGAATCTTCCGGCCAGAAAGTGGTCGCCTTCGGGGGCGGCCACGGCCTAAGCGCAACACTGCGCGCCTTGCGGCACATCACGCACCAGATCACTGCCGTGGTGACGGTTGCGGACGACGGCGGATCATCGGGTCGCATCAGGCAAGAGAAACCGGTCTTGCCACCAGGGGACTTGCGTATGGCGTTGGTCAGCCTGTGTGAAGAATCCAAGTGGGGGCCCACGTGGCGGGACTTGATGCACCTGCGTTTCGACACGACCGGACCGCTGGACGGGCACGCCCTCGGAAACCTCATGATTGTGGGCATGTGGCAGATGTACGACAGCCCTGTGCAGGGTTTGGACTGGATGGGGCGGCTGCTGAACGCTCACGGTCGGGTGCTGCCGATGAGTTTGGAACCGTTGCGGATTGAAGCGCAAGTGTTGGACGAGGAAGGCGTTTCGCGCACTGTTCAGGGACAAACATCGGTCGCGACAGCGCACGGGAGGATCACCAACTTGCGGGTTCGGCCCGAGGACGCACCGGTGCCCCCGGAAGCTGTTGGCGCCATTGAGCAGGCAGACTGGTTAGTGTTTGGCCCCGGATCCTGGTTCACGTCCGTCATCCCGCACTTGCTGGTGAAGGAACTGCGGCGGGCTATAGTTACCAGTGCAGCCCACCGGGCCCTGATCTTGAATCTGATCCCGGAAAGCGGGGAGACGGAGACCCTGTCCGCCGCGGATCTGGTTCGCGCTTTCTATGAGTCCGCCCCCGACTTGAAGCTTGATGTTGTGGTCGCTGATCCCACGGCGGTTGAGGACGTGGACGACCTGGTTGATGCGTGCGGGCTGCTGGGGGCACGGCTTCTGCTGCGTCAAGTGCGTTCCGGCGCGGACAGTGACGTGCATGACCCACTCAGACTGGGCAGTGCGCTGCGCGACGCTTTTGAAGGGTTTTTAGGAGAGGTCGGTCAGGCTGAAGCCTGGTTGAGCTGAAAGCTAGAGGAGAAACTTTTTGTCTTTGACGTCGGATTTGAAGCGGGAGCTGGCTACCTACAAGCCCACTTCTGTGCTTGAGGCCAGGGCGGAATGCTCAGTGCTGCTCCGTTTCGCGGGGGGACTGCACGTTGCGGGGGGCCGAATCCTGATTGAGGCAGAGGTTGACTCAGAACCCGTCGCCGCCAGGCTGAGAGCATTTTTGACCCAGCTATACCGGGCTGAATCTGAAGTCATCATGGTTTCCGGGGGTGCTTTGCGTAGGGGCAACCGCTTCGTAGTTCGCGTGGTGAAGGAGGCTGACCAGTTGGCGCGCCTCACGGGTCTGGTCGACTCTTCCGGCCGGCCCACACGCGGCTTGCCGCCCCAAATTGTTGGGGGCGGGGCGGTGGAGGCCGCGGCAGCGTGGCGGGGGGCTTTCATGGCGCGCGGGTCTCTGGTGGAGCCGGGGCGGTCAAGTTCCTTAGAAGTGACCTGTCCGGGGCCAGAGACGGGCTTGGCACTGGTTGGCTGTGCCCGCAAACTGGGGGCCACCGCGAAGACGCGGCAAGTGCGGGGAGTGGACAGGGTGACGGTCCGTGATTCGGAAGCGATTGGCACCCTGCTGGAAGCACTTGGGGCCCCGAAGACATTCGAACATTGGCAGAAGCAGCGGGAGAAACGGGAAGCCAGAGGAAGCGCAAACCGGTTGGCTAACTTTGATGACGCTAACTTGAGACGCAGTGCCCGGGCTGCTGTCACCGCCAGCATCCGTGTGGGTAGAGCGTTCGAAATTCTGGGTGACGATATCCCCCAACACTTACGTGACGCCGGGGAGTTGCGGGCCAAATACCGGCAGGCGTCTTTGGAGGAGCTGGGTCAGAAGGCGGAGCCACCGCTCACGAAGGATGCTATTGCGGGCCGCATTCGGCGTCTGCTGGCACTGGCTGACAAGGTGGCAGCCGAAAAAGGCATTCCCCCCACGTCGGCAGCTGTCACGGAGGATCTTCTTAACGACTGAGCCTTCGCCTGGTGGAAGCCTGCTTCGGTGTGGGTGGGGCGAAGGTCTTGGATCCAAGCGGTCAACGGTTCAGACAACGACCCAGGCAAGGACCCACACAAGGACCCAGACCATGACGTTGATCATTACCACGATCCGTGCGTTTGTGCGCTAAGGCGTGTAAAATTATTAGGTGAACGACCGCTGGTTGTAGCGCGGCTCGCAGCGAAAACTCGCTTCGGGCGCGCAAATAGAAGCGGGAGTAGGGCGCGGGAGCGTCCGCACGATAAATAATCGACAGTGTCGTAGGGACACAGCAGGAGGACATAGTGACCATCCGCGTAGGCATTAACGGCTTCGGCCGCATTGGGCGTAACTTCTACCGGGCCGTGCAGGAGCAGGGTGCGGACATTGAGGTCGTAGCGGTTAACGACTTGACCGACCCCAAGACGCTGGCGCACATGCTGAAGTATGACTCCGTGATGGGTCGTATGGATGCAGACGTGAAGCACACTGATGACGCGATCATCGTCAACGATGATGTCGTCAAGGTGTTTGCGGAACGCGATCCGAAGAACATTCCGTGGGGCGCCGAGGATGTGGACGTCGTGATTGAGTCGACCGGTCTGTTCACAGATGGGGAGAAGGCCAAGGCTCACCTGGAGGCCGGCGCGAAGAAGGTCATTATCTCCGCCCCGGGCAAGAACGTTGACGGCACTTTCGTGCTGGGCGTGAACGGCGACGACTACGACCCGAAGACTGACGACATCATTTCCATGGCCTCCTGCACCACGAACTGCTTGGCTCCCATGGCCAAGGTCCTGGATGAAGCATTTGGGATTGAACGTGGTCTGATGACCACCATCCACGCGTACACGGGCGACCAGCGCCTGCTTGATGCGCCGCACAGGGACCTGCGCCGTGCACGTGCCGCTGCGATCAACATTGTCCCCACCTCCACGGGTGCGGCCAAGGCCGTGGCGCTGGTGCTGCCGAACCTGGAAGGCAAGATGGACGGTTACGCGCTTCGCGTGCCGGTGCCGACAGGTTCCGTCACTGACTTGTCGTTCGTGACCGACAAGCCCGTTACCGTCGAAGAGGTCAACGCCGCCATCAAGGCTGCTGCTGAGACCGAGGAGCTCAAGGGCATCCTGGTCTACTCCGAAGACCCCCTGGTTTCCACGGACATTGTGGGCGACCCGGCTTCTTCCATCTTCGACTCTGGCCTGACCAAGGTCATTGACAACGAAGTGAAGGTTGTTTCCTGGTACGACAACGAGTGGGGCTACTCCAACCGTTTGGTTGACATGGCTGAAATCGTTGGTGAACAGCTCTAAGTCACCGAAGCTGGATAGCAAGTGACGGAAGGCGCCCGCATGCTGCGAAGCGTGCGGGCGCTTTTCGTTGAACCCGCCATTGTTGCTGTTAGGCGGCTGCTGCCAACAAAATGGTGCTAACAGAAGGAGGCTTACCCATGTTGAGAACTATTGACTCCCTGGGCGATTTGGAAGGCAAGAAGGTCTTCGTTCGCTCCGACTTTAACGTGCCCCTGAAAGATGGGGAAATAACTGACGACGGGCGGATCCGCGCTGCACTGCCAACTCTGAAGCGCCTGACGGATGCGGGCGCTGAAGTCGTCATCGCGGCGCACTTGGGCCGTCCCGGCGGCAAAGTGGACCCAGCGTACTCGCTGGCACCCGTCGCAGCGCGCCTAAGCGATCTACTGGACCAAGACGTGTTTCTAGCCGAAGACGTGACCGGCCCATCAGCCGAAGCGGTTGTCGCAGGGCTGCAGCCAGGCCAGGTTGCTTTGCTGGAAAACGTGCGCTTCGATCCCCGCGAAACATCTAAGGATCAGGCTGAGCGCGAAGCTCTGGCAGCCGAGTACGCGGCACTGGCCGACTTCTACGTGTCCGACGGGTTCGGGGTAGTCCACCGCAAGCAGGCGTCCGTCTACGAGATCGCTGAGAAGCTGCCGTCCGCTGCGGGCGAGCTGGTATTCAAAGAGATCGACTCCCTATCCAAGGTCACGGATAACCCGGCCCGGCCCTACGTGGTGATCCTTGGTGGTTCGAAGGTTTCCGACAAGCTTGGTGTCATCGCTAACTTGTTGGACAAGGCTGACACGCTGCTGATTGGTGGGGGAATGGCCTTCACCTTCCTGAAAGCTGAGGGGTATGAGGTCGGGAAGTCCCTGCTGGAAGAAGACCAGTTGGACACTGTCCGCGAATACCTGAAGACGGCCAAAGAAAAGGGCGTGGACCTGGTCCTGCCGGTCGACGTTGTTGTTGCCCCCGAATTTGCTGCTGACGCTCCGGCGACGGTTGTGTCAGTGGCGGACATCCCCGCGGATGAGATGGGCTTGGACATCGGGCCCGAAACTGCGGCATTGTTCGCCAACTACATCGCTAACGCGAAGACCGTGGCGTGGAACGGTCCCATGGGCGTCTTCGAATTCGATTCCTTCGCCGGCGGCACCAAGGGTGTCGCGGGTGCAATGAGCGAGTCGGAAGCGTTCACCGTTGTTGGTGGCGGCGACTCGGCGGCAGCTGTGCGCGTCTTGGGTTTTGACGAAGATACTTTCTCTCACATTTCAACTGGTGGTGGCGCTTCCCTTGAACTCCTCGAAGGAAAAACCCTGCCTGGCATTGCAGTTTTGGAGGACTGAACAATGGCACGTATTCCCCTGATCGCTGGTAACTGGAAGATGAACATGGATCACCTGCAGGCGATCCAGCTGGTCCAGGAACTGGCAACCGACCTGGATGACAAGCGTTTCGACTATGCGCAGACCGAGGTCGTCGTTATTCCCCCTTACACGGATCTGCGTTCCATCCAGACCGTTATTGAGGGCGACAACCTGGACCTGAAGCTTGGCGCGCAGGACGTAGCTGTGTACGCTTCCGGTGCGTACACCGGCGAAATTTCTGCGACCATGCTGGAAAAGCTGGGCTGCTCTTACGTGGTGGTTGGCCACTCGGAGCGTCGCGAGTACCACGGTGAAACTGACGACCTTGTCGGCCAGAAGGCTAAGGCTGCGATGGCGCACGACATGACGCCCATCATTTGCGTGGGTGAAGTGCTGCAGGTCCGCCAAAAGGGCCAGCATGTTGACCACGTTGTCAGCCAGATTGAGGGTGCCCTGAACGGCTTCACTAAGGATGATGCGAAGCAGGTAGTCATCGCCTACGAACCCGTGTGGGCTATTGGCACGGGCGAGGTTGCAACACCCGCCGACGCGGAAGAAGTCAGCAAGGCGATTCGCGACTTGTTGGCTGCAATGTTCGATAAGCAGACGGCGGACGCAATCCGGATCCTGTACGGCGGGTCCGTCAACGCGGGCAACGTCAAGCAGATCATGGCGGAGCCAAACGTGGATGGCGCGCTGGTTGGCGGCGCCTCCCTGAAGGCAGCCGAGTTCGCGAAGATCGCGGACTTCCTCAACTAGCGGCTGGTGGCCCGGTAGGGCCGCAGGTAACTGACTGCAGGCTGGGGTCGGCGTCTTCGGGCGCCGGCCCCAGAGCTACAGTCGGCTAATGTGGTTGTCGCTGCGGTCACACGCGCTTCGTCCCTCCCTTTTCTTGTCGCTAGTTTGAAGGTTGGGGCTGTAGAGTGGTTTACTAGCGGGCTAGGACGACGTTTTTGGGCGCGGCCTTAATTTCAGACTTCAGGATCGGATAAAACTGTGGCAGCAATCAGGATCGCGATGATCGTACTCATCGTACTTTCAAGCCTTCTCCTCATACTGACCGTGCTGATGCACAAAGGGCGGGGCGGGGGACTGTCAGACATGTTCGGTGGGGGCATTTCCTCTACCGCTGGCTCCTCTGGCGTCGCGGAGAAGAACCTAAACCGAATAACTGTCGCAGTGCTGGTGGTGTGGACAGTGTCGATCGTGGCTTACGGTCTGATGATCCGCTTCTACTACTAAAACCGTTCCGCGGCACGCAGACACACAAATGGGGGCCCCTTCCGGGACCCCCATTTTTCTTGCCCCCACTGCTCCCGCAGTTAAATCTCGACGGCCCCAGCCGCGACACTTACTCTGTGCAGTGTCACGGCTGGGGGCGTAAGCAGGTTCCGACTACTTGGTGGCCGCCACGGACTCCTCGGCCGCTGCGACCACTGCTTCGGTTGTGACACCGAAGTGCTCAAACAGGGTGTCACCCGCACCCGGCGCCCCGAAGGACTCAATGGAGACGGTGCGGCCCTGCTGGCCGACCAGGGGCAGCCAAGGCAGTGCCAAGCCAGCCTCAACAGAAACACGTGCCGTCACCTCGGGAGGAAGCACGGTGTCCTTGTACTCCTGATCCTGCTCAGCGAACCACTCCATGCAAGGCACGGACACAACGCGGGCAGCGACGTCCTTGGCTGCCAGCTGTTCCTTCGCGGCAAGGGCCAACTGAACTTCAGAACCCGAAGCCAGCAGAATCAGGTCCGGCGTGCCATCCACATCAGCAAGGACGTAGGCGCCGCGCTGGACGCCCTGGGCACCTGCCAGTCCCGTGCCCTCACCCCGCTCCGGGTTAGGCAGATTCTGACGCGACAGAATCAGGGCTGCGGGGGACTGGCGCTCCAGAATGCCCTTCCACGCCTGCGATGTTTCGGAAGCATCCGCGGGTCGCACAACCGCCAAATTCGGGATAGCGCGGTAGGCCGTCAGGTGCTCCACTGGCTGGTGGGTTGGACCGTCCTCGCCCACCCCAACCGAATCGTGAGTCCACACGTAGGTGACCGGCAGATCCATCAGTGCCGCAAGCCGGACTGCGCCGCGCATGTAGTCTGCGAACACGAAGAACGTCGCCCCGTAAACGCGGGTCAACCCGTCGGCGGCGATCCCGTTCATAACCGCGCCCATCGCGTGTTCACGAACCCCAAAGTGCAGGTTGCGACCGAACTGGTTGCCTTGGAACGCTTTAGACGACCTGTGGGCTGGGAAGAAGGAGGGCTCCCCATCAATGATGGTGTTGTTGGACCCCGCAAGGTCGGCCGACCCGCCCCACAGTTCGGGCATCACAGGTGCGATAGCGTTCAAAACCGCGCCAGACGCGGCCCGTGTTGCCAGGGGTCCGGACCCTTCGAACGTTGGTAGCACCTCATCCAAGTCCGCGGGCAGGGCGCCGCTTCGGATCCTGTTCAGAAGGTGGACCCCGTCCTGGTTGGCGTAGGCCCACTCCCGGAACTTCTTATCCCACACCTCTTCGGCTTCCGCGGCACGGGCCAGGGCGTTGTCACGGGTGTACTCCAGGATCTCCTCATCCACAGCGAACATGACATCCGGGTCCGCACCCACCGCCTGCTTCAAGGCGCGCAGCGCCTCCGTGCCCAGTTTGGCCCCGTGGATTCCGCCAGTGTCCATCTTTTCTGGCGTCGGCCAACCAATGATGGTGGACAGGGCAATCAGGCTGGGCTTGTCCTTAACTTCCAGGGCACGTTCGATCGCGGAGTTCAGCGCCTCAGTATCCTCCGCGTACTCACCTTCCGCGGTGTACCAGCCCACTTGGTCCGTGTGCCAGCCGTAGGCTTCGAAACGTTGCAGCACGTCCTCGTTAAACGCGATTGACGTGTCATCTTCAATACTGATCCGGTTGTCGTCATAAATGGCGATCAGGTTACCCAACTCCTGGGTGCCAGCCAGGGACGCGGCCTCGGCGGCCACGCCTTCCTGCAAGTCGCCGTCGCCCACAATGACATACACGTTGTGGTCGAAAGGTGAATCACCAAGGGCCGTGTCCGGGTCGAACATTCCATGCTCACGCCTGGACGCCATCGCCATTCCAACGGCCGCGGCAAAACCCGAACCAAGGGGACCGGTTGTTACCTCAATCCCATCCGTGTGACCGCGTTCAGGGTGGCCGGGGGTTTTGGACCCGAAAGCGCGGAACGCCTTCAGGTCGTCAAGTTCTACCCCAACACCGGCGTAGTACAGCTGAATGTACTGAAGTAGGGATGCGTGCCCACCGGAAAGGACAAAACGATCGCGGCCAAGCCACTGCGGATCGCGCGGGTCGAAACGCAGGTGGCGCTGGTAAATCAAATACGCCGCGGCCGCCAAAGAGATTGGGGTGCCCGGGTGGCCGGACCCCGCATTTTCAACAGCGTCGGCAGCCAAAAGTTTGGCCGTCGTTACTGCCCTATCGTCGCGCTCATCCCAAGTGAAAGTCATGTTCTCTCCCTGCTTGTCGAAGTCACCCACTAGCCTAGCCGGTAGCCGATCTGCAACCATGGCGTTATGTGCGACTGCGCGGAAGTGGACTGGTTCCTGGATGACTTGCGGCTAAGTAAGGGTGCGTCCGCGCACACGATCAGCAATTACAAGCGTGACTTGACCCGCTACTGCCAACACTTGGAGGAAAGCCAGGGCACAGAATGGAACAGGGCGACCCCTGCGGATGTTGAGTCGTTCGCTTCTGCCCTTGCCCGTGGTAGCGACAGTAGGCGGCCTTTAGCGCCCTCCTCCGTAACCCGCTCCCTGGCTGCAGTCCGCTCATTCCACAAGTGGGCTGTCCGCGAACGACTGCGCTTGGATGACCCAGCGGCCGGGGTGAAAGGACCGAAACAACCCGCCCACTTGCCGAAGGCTCTAACCGTGGAGCAGGTGAGTGCTCTACTGCAAGCAACGGAGGGCGAAGGGGCGGCAAGTTTGCGTGACCGCGCATTTTTGGAGTTGTTGTACGCCACGGGTTCGCGGGTTTCGGAGGCAACCGGGATGGACCTGGACGACTTGGCTTTGCGGGATCCCATCCCCCTGGCTGTGCTCTACGGGAAGGGACGGAAGGAACGCTTGGTGCCGCTGGGCACGTACGCTGTTAGCGCGGTGGAGGCCTACCTGGTGCGGGGGCGCCCCGCCCTCAGCGCGAAAGGGGAGGGAACGCCAGCACTGTTCCTCAACTTGCGGGGACGGCGCCTGTCCCGCCAATCTGGGTGGGAAATCCTGGAGCGCGCCCGCCAACGTGCCGGCTTAGGGAAGGGCGTGTCCCCGCACACTCTGCGCCACTCCTTCGCCACACACCTTTTGGAGGGTGGGGCCACGGTCCGCCAAGTGCAGGAACTGTTGGGGCACGCCTCCGTTTCCACGACCCAGGTGTACACGCAACTGTCTAATCGGCTGCTGGAAGAGGTGTTCCGCTCCACGCATCCGCGTGCTTAGGAACAAAACATGTGCTTTGCCCGGTAGGATAGGGGCGTGACCCAGGACTACCAACTTTCGCTTGTTCAGGTGCAGGAGCAGGAGGATTTCCCAATTCCCGCCCCCCTGCCTGAGCATGGTCCCGCGCGCATTATTGCCATGTGCAACCAGAAAGGCGGGGTAGGTAAGACCACCACCGCGATCAACTTGGGCGCCGCCCTTGCCGAATATGGCCGCAAAGTCCTTATTGTTGACTTCGACCCGCAAGGTGCGGCCTCGGTCGGGCTGGGGATCAACGCACTGGATTTAGACGTCACCGTTTACGACCTGCTTTTGAACCCGCGACTGTCCACGAAGCAGGCCATACAAACCACATCGGTCCCAAACTTGGATGTGCTGCCCGCGAACATTGACCTTTCCGCAGCTGAATTGCAGCTGGTGAATGAGGTGGCGCGGGAATCAGCCTTGGCGCGGGTATTGCGGCAGGTCGAGGACGACTATGACGTCATCCTGATTGACTGTCAGCCTTCACTGGGGCTG
Source organism: uncultured Actinomyces sp. (assembly GCA_964346705.1). Lineage (GTDB taxonomy): Bacteria > Actinomycetota > Actinomycetes > Actinomycetales > Actinomycetaceae > Scrofimicrobium. The sequence goes on from CAYFVT010000006.1 coordinate 26,468, forward strand.
CTGGCCGTTAACGCTTTGACTGCCTCCCACGGCGTGTTAATCCCCGTGTCCGCTGAGTTCTTCGCGCTGCGCGGGGTTGCCCTGCTAGTGGAAACCATTGAGACAGTCCGGGACCGCATCAATCCCCGCCTTAAAATCGACGGCATTGTTCCCACCATGGTGGACACCCGCACCTTGCATTCCAAGGAAGTGCTGGAAAGGTTAGATGAGGCATTCGGGGACCTGCTGTATGACACGCAGATCCGTAGGACCGTGAAGTTCCCGGATGCCTCCGTCGCAACCGTCCCCATTTTGACGCACGCACCTAACCACTCGGGGGCAGAGGCCTACCGCCGGTTGGCGCGTGAGGTCGTCGCCCGTGGCGAAGCGCCCTAAACAAAACAGGCGCCCCGCCGGCGCTGTTCCCGTAAAGCATTCAGCCAGCGACGCAGCAGTTGACCGGGTTGATGACGGTGCCTCCTTCGGGCCTGCGTCCCTGCGCGGCTTCGATGTTGAGTTGCAGAACTTTACTGGGCCGTTTGATTTGCTCCTGCGCTTGATTGCACGAAAAGAACTGGAGCTAACGGAGGTCGCTCTGGCCTCTGTCACCGATGAGTTCCTGCAATACATCCGCGAGTTTCCGGACCTGTCATCGGCCACCGACTTCCTGGTTGTGGCCGCCACCCTAATCAGCATGAAGTCGGCCGCCCTGCTGCCGGGTCAGGCGGGGGAAAATGAGCTGGCGGATGAGGACCTGGAAGCCCGGGACCTACTGTTCGCTCGGCTGCTGCAATATCGAGCGTTCCAAGAGTTGGCCGCAATCCTGGACGCAAAATGGGGGGAGCATTCAGGCGTGGTTCCCCGCGCAGTTCCCTTGCAGCCGCCCTACACCGCGCTGCTACCGGAACTGAAGTGGACGGCAACGCCCGCCGACCTGAAGACGGTGGCGCAAGCGGCCTTGTTCGCCCCGGCTGCACCCGATGAGGCCGACCATGTGGCTAGACCAGCCGTTTCCTTCGATGAGCAGCTGGCGCTAATGCGCGCAGAACTGCACCGGAGCGGGCGGGCCACCTTCGCTGCTTTGGTCGCGGATGCGGGGTCCGCCGCGGTCGTGGTGACCCGCTTCCTAGCCGTCTTGGAACTGTATCGGCGGGGCAAGGTATCCTTCCAACAGCCCGAGCCGATGGGACCGTTGGAGGTGACTTGGGGTGCATGAGACGCTGACGGAGCAGGATCTTCCCGCGGCTGTGGAAGCGATCCTGATGGTTTCTCCGCACCCGGTGACGGCGGAGGCCCTGGCGGAAGCAACAGGCCACTCAGTTAGCGCGGTCCTTCCGGTGTTGGAGTTGCTGGCGGAAGACTACGACGGGGAACTGAGCGGGCCGCGCCGCGGTTTTGAACTGCGCCAACACGGGGGCGCTTGGCGTCTATACTCCCGGAGCCGGTGGGCACCCTGGGTTGGGAAGTTCGTCGTGGGGACGGAGACATCTCATTTGAGTAAACCCGCCCTCGAAACCCTGGCTATCGTCGCGTACAGGCAACCGATCACGCGGGGCCAAATAGCGCGCATTCGGGGGGTGAACGTGGACGGCGTGCTGCGCACCCTGATGACGCGTGGGCTGGTGGAAGAGGTCGGTGCATCCGCAACGGGCGCGCATCTGCTGACGACAACCGACATGTTTTTGCAACGCATGGGCCTAGCTTCGTTGGATGACCTTCCGCCCCTGGCACCTCACGTCCCCGGGCAGGATAGTGTTGAGCAGTTGGCAGCTGAACTAGAGGAGCAATAAACAATGGCGAAAGATCCCCACGTTGAAGATGGAGTGCGCCTGCAGAAGGTGCTTTCGCAGGCGGGAGTTGCTTCCCGCCGGGCCGCTGAACAGCTGATGGCTGAAGGCCGGGTCAGCGTTGACGGGGTCGTGGTCCGGAAGCCGGGCACGCGCGTTGACCCGGAGGCGCAGATTGTGGAGGTCGACGGTAAACGCATCGCCCTGGACGAGGTCAAGCACGTCGTGGTTGCCTTCAACAAGCCAGTGGGCGTCGTGTCAACAATGAGTGACCCGGAAGGCCGGCCCTGTTTGGCTGATTACCTGCACGACTACCCGGAGCGTCTCTACCACGTGGGACGGCTAGATATCGACACGTCCGGACTGCTGCTGCTGACTAACAACGGGGAGCTGGCCAACAGGTTGGCCCACCCCAAGTATGAGGTCAAAAAAACCTACGTTGCGCGCGTTCACGGCGAAGTGAAACCGTACGTGAAACGGAAGTTGATGAACGGGATTGAACTTGAGGATGGTCCCGTGAAGGTGGACAATTTCAAGGTTAAAGAAACATTCGGTGAACTGACAACCGTGGAGATCACGTTGCATGAGGGACGCAACCGCGTGGTGCGACGCATCATGGAAGAGGTTGGCTTCCCCGTCCAAGAGCTGGTGCGCACCAGGTTCGGGCCGGTGCGACTGGATCGTTTGCAGCAGGGAGACTTGCGCCGCGTGAAGGGTAACGACCTGACGGCGCTGTACGCTGCCGCTGGGCTGTGACGCGAACGTCCGGGAGGGCGGCGACCCGCGGTCCGGTCCTGATCGTTGGCACCGGCCTTATTGGGACGTCGATTGCTTTAGGGCTTCGCACGCTCGGTGTGGAAGTCTGGCTGTCTGACCCGTCCCCAACGTCGCAGGCCCTGGCGGCCGACATGGGTGGCGGCACACAGTTGCCTGACGTGGGCAGCGGACGGCAGCCCGCCTTGGTGGTGGTTGCAGCCCCACCGGACGTTTTGGGCCGGGTGGTGGTAGACGCCCTCGTCCGCTACCCGCGCGCTATCGTCACGGACGTCGCTTCCGTGAAAGACGCGATTATGGAGGACGTACGGACCTACCACCGGGTGGATGCTGCCAGCGGGGGGAACCTGGACCAGGAGCTGCCCCGATATGTGGGCTCGCACCCGATGGCGGGTCGGGCCCGTTCTGGTGCCAGCCACGCGGATGGTGACCTGTTCTACGGTCGACCTTGGGTGATAGTCCCCACCGAATGGTCCGCGGACAGTGCGGTCCTTGCGGTGAGGAACCTGGTTGTGGACCTGGGCGGTGTCCCGACCGAGTTGGATCCGGCTGACCATGACCGGGCAGTCGCCCTCGTTTCCCACGTGCCGCAGCTGGTCGCCAGTCTGCTTGCCGCGCGCCTTGCGGAGGCGACGCCGGAAGCACTCGGACTGGCGGGCCAGGGCTTGCGGGACACGACCAGGATCGCGGCTTCGGACCCTGGATTGTGGACGGCAATCATTGCCGGAAACTCAGGACCAATAGTAGAGGTGCTGCGGCAGTTTGAGGCCGACCTGCAGCGCCTCCTGGAACGGTTGGGTGCGCCGGGAACCTCGGGTGAACTGCCGATTGCCCCGGGCGCTGCGGGTGCTGTGAGTCGGGTGATCACTTCCGGGAACCGCGGTGTGGAACGGATCCCAGGCAAACACGGGGACACCCCGCGCCGGTGGGGGTCTTTGGAAGTTCTGGTTCCCGACAAGCCGGGTGAGCTGGGGCGGTTATTCACTGAACTGGGGGACGCCGACATCAACATTGAGGACTTGACCCTAGAACACTCCGCCCGGCAACCCGTTGGCCTGGCCAGGGTCATGTTGGACCCGGCCAAGCTGGATCAGGCAGAGGAAGAACTGGTGCGGCGCGGGTGGCGCGTGGCAACGAAAGAAGTCGGGTAAGAATAGTGGCGCGCTCCGTGCGGGTAAGGAAGGGAATAAATGCGAAAGTGTGTGGCTGAAGGTAAGGAACCCGGACTGCTGGTCGCGATAGACGGGCCGTCGGGGTCAGGCAAGTCCACGGTGTCCAAGCGTTTGGCGCATCGTCTTGAACTGGACTATTTGGACACGGGTGCCATGTACCGGGCCGTCACCCTCCTGGCGCTGCGCAGTGGCGCTGACTTAGATGACGCGGGACAAATCGTGCGTCTCGCGGATGAAATGGACTTCCGCAGTGTGGGGACGCTGGATCGCCCCCGGTTCTTCCTGGGCGTCGAAGAGGTAACGGACGACCTGCGCCGCCACGAAGTCGCTCAAAACGTGAGCCTTGTCGCCCGGCATCCCGAGGTGCGGCGTTGGATGGCTGAAGAGCAGGCGGAAATAATGGGCGAAGCCCGGTGTGATGGGCGCGGCATGGTTGCGGAGGGCCGCGACATCACTACGGTTGTCTGCCCGGACGCCGATGTGCGGGTGTTGCTGACGGCGGACCCGGAAGCCCGGCTGCACCGGCGCACGATGGAGGTGCACGGTGAAGTTACGCCCGAGCTGTTGGAACAGATGCAAGTCGTGGTCTCCGGGCGCGATGTGCAGGATTCTGTGGTTTCGGAGTTCCTGGAACCAGCGCCGGGCGTGGTGCAAGTGGATTCATCCCACATGACAATTGAAGAAACCGTGGATCAGATTGCGCTGTTGGGGGAGGCCATCCTGCAAGGCAGGGAAGAGGCCGCCAGTCAAGAGGACTGACCGATTTGAAGTAACCGGGCCGGAACCCTATGATTGGATAGTTCGAAACACGGGCTGTGGCGCAGCTTGGTAGCGCACTTGACTGGGGGTCAAGGGGTCGCAGGTTCAAATCCTGTCAGCCCGACCGTGGTCCTGACTTGCAAAGACGCCGGTCAGGACACTTTCGTGTCTGTCTTGTTTCCCCTTTCCACCTCAGTGGAATCTGGAATCTCACGTTCCAATCGCGTTGGTCGAGGGCGATATCGGTCGCCCGTCCTGGCGCGCGCCCCCCACTTTTCTGGCAACTGCTGTCGATCTCACGAAGATACGGTTGGCGGCAGACAGGCGTTGTGGAGGTGGAAGAGGGATTGAACTGCAGTTTCTGCCGAGGCCTAGCAGTGCATGTGAGTCCAGGTGGCACTACCCCAACTCCAGGTTGGCCTGGGTGGTTCTGGTTCTGCTAATCTGACGGCGAACGAAAGACCGTTCTAAATTTGGGACCAAAGACCCAAATCAAGAAGGCCGACTGGAGTCAAAAGGGGCCTCCTTACCCGTCAGGCAGCAGGCGAGTTTTCCGGAAGGCACTCACGAGCCGCGGCGGGCACTGCCCCTTGTCGCTTCACCGGCACCCCAACACAGCGGTTGAGGAGTGAAATGGAAGCGGATTACATCTACCAGCTGGTAGCGATGCTCACCTACATGGTGGCGATGGTCCTGATCGGACTTGCAGCGTACAGGCGGACAAAAAACCTGGACGACTATGTTCTGGGCGGTAGGGAACTAAGCCCGCTCGTGGCGGCTTTGTCGGTTGGTGCGTCCGACATGTCCGGGTGGCTGCTCATGGGGCTGCCTGGCGCTATCTACACATCCGGTCTGATTGAAGGGTGGATCGCGGTTGGCCTCACCATCGGTGCGTGGGTCAACTGGAAAGTGATTGCCCCCAGGCTGCGTGCTTACACTGAGCTCTCTAGCGACTCAATCACCATTCCGTCGTTCTTGGAGTCGCGCGTAAAAGACAAGACACGCCTGATCCGAATTGTCGCAGGCGTCATTATCCTCGCTTTCTTCACCTTTTACGTCTCCTCCGGTCTAGTCGCGGCGGGCGTCTTCTTCAATACCTCATTCAACATGTCGTACCACGCTGGCCTACTCTTCGTTGGTGGCGTTGTCGTGTTTTACACTCTGGTCGGCGGGTTCCTGGCTGTCTCCTGGACTGACGTTGTGCAAGGCCTGATGATGGTTACCGCCCTTGTGTTGGTGCCCATCGTCGGCATCTTCCACGTTGGCGGCTTCGGCAACCTGGTTCAGCAGATCAACAATGTTGATCCCGCGATCCTCAGCCCGATTGGTGATACTTCGGCTTTCGGTTGGGTATCCGCGATGGCCATCATTTCCGCCCTGGCATGGGGGCTGGGCTACTTTGGGCAGCCGCACATCCTGGTTCGCTTCATGGCGATCCGCACCGCAGAAGAAGCAAAGATGGGCCGCCGTTACGGCATTAGCTGGATGGTCCTATCGGTACTAGGCGCAGGAATGACCGCGTTGGTTGGTGTTGCTGTCTACCAGCACAACTCCGCGGAGCTACCGGACCCTGAGTCGGTGTTCATCTCCCTGAGCCAGCTGTTCTTCCACCCGCTGATTGCAGGCTTCTGGCTTGCCGCGATTCTGGCTGCGATCATGTCCACCATTTCCTCACAGCTGCTGGTGACCTCCTCTGCTCTAGTGGAGGACATTTACGCCGCCGTATCGAAGCGTGACGACATTCGCTCCAGCCTGGGAATGTGGCTAGGCCGCCTTGCGGTGGTGCTGATCGCGGTTGTCGCGGGCGCCCTCGCCTGGCAGCAGAACGACACCATTTTGGCGCTGGTCGCATTCGCATGGGCAGGTTTTGGAGCCTCGTTCGGCCCGGTCATCATTCTGTCCATGTACTGGAGGAAACTGACCTACTGGGGCGCCCTGTCCGCAATGGTCGTTGGTGCACTGGTTGTTGGTATTTGGGGCAACCTGTCAGGCGGATTCTTCGACCTGTACGAAATGGTTCCCGGTTTCCTGTTGTCACTGCTGACAGCCTGGGTAGTGTCGAAGCTGACATACAAGCCGGTCCCGGAAATCGAGGCCGAATACGTCAGGATGGAAGAACTAATGGGCGTACTCAAAGGGGAATCCCCGATCGTGGGTGCGCGCGAAACCCAGACATCTGAAACACAAAACTGAAATGGGGCGCTGACACAGAACATGACAGATACGACAATGACCGAATCAGCAACGCAAATGCAGCAGGCAGTGGAGCAGGCAGTCGGAACCGCCCAACGGTGGACCGACGCGTCCGCGGACTACTCCGACGGTCCCACTGCGAAGCTGCTGGCGGACGTCCTGGAAGATCCCAAGGGCCTTGATTTCACGGTGGAGTTCGTTGATGGTGTGATCCGTCCGGAAGACCTGACCGTCGCCGCGCAAAACCTGCAGCGGCTGCTGGCAGAATCCCCGGACTTCCTACCCGCCTGGCTGCGGCTACCCGCTCAAGCGGGGGGCAACCTAGCGAAACTGGCACCCGAAACTGTGGTGAAGCTAGCCAGGCGCGTGTTCTCCGAACTGGTGGGGGACCTGGTCCTGGAGGTCACGGACAAGAAGCTGGGGCCAGCCATCGCCAAACTGAAGAAGACAGGCGCGCGGCTCAACATCAACCTGCTGGGGGAGGCCGTCCTTGGGGACCAGGAAGCCCAACGCAGGCTTGAGGAAACCTTCAAGCTGCTGCGCCGTGACGACGTTGACTACGTGTCCTTGAAGGCTTCCTCCGTCCTTGGGCCCCACAGCGACTGGTCTCTGGACGAAGTGGTAGACGAAGCCTATGACCTGCTGCTGCCCTTTTATGAGTATGCGGCCGCCAGCCCAACACCGAAGTTCATCAACCTGGACATGGAGGAATACCGTGACGTTGAGCTCACGCTTGACGTGTTCCAGAAGCTGATGGAAAACCGGGACTTGGACGACCTGGAAATGGGGATCGTCATCCAGGCCTACCTGCCGGATGCCCTTCCCGCAATGGAACGGGTCCAAGACTGGGCCGCCGCCCGGCGGGAACGTGGCGGTGCCCCTATCAAGGTGCGGCTGGTGAAGGGTGCGAACCTAGCCATGGAACGCGTCCACTCCGAAATGAATGATTGGCCGCTGGTCACTTGGGAATCCAAGCAGGCTACAGATGCGAACTACCTGCGCATCCTGGATTGGGCGCTGACACCTGAGCGCGCACGCAACGTTCACATCGGTGTTGCCGGCCACAACCTGTTCTCCCTTGCCACGGCCTGGGAGCTGGCTGGCCTTCGTGGAGTGCGGGATGAGATCGACCTGGAGATGCTTTCAGGCATGGCGTCCTCCCAAGCTCAAGCGATCACGGACGAGGTTGGGGACCTGCTCTACTATGTTCCCGTAGTGAAGCCGGACGAATTTGATGTCGCTATCGCCTACCTGGTGCGCAGGCTGGAAGAGAACTCCGACTCCGCGAACTTCATGTCCTCCATTTTCGACCTAGCTGAAGACCAGAGTGTTTTCGATAAGGAGAAAGAGCGGTTCATGGCCGCCTACCAGCAGATGCTGGACGAGGGCGACGACCGCTGCGTGCCAAACCGCACGCAGGACCGGAACACGGAAACGCGGGAACAAGTGGAAGCCCGCTTCCGTGACGCGGATGGCAACTGGACGTTCCGAAACGAACCGAACTCTGACCCGGCATTGGCTGCGAACCAGGAATGGGCGCGCGCCATCGCAGGTCGCATCCCCACTTCGGAACTGGGACAGAAAGTCGCGGAAGAAAACACGGTCACAACTGAGGCCGAATTGGATGAGCGGATCTCGAAAGCGCTGGCCGCAGGGGACAAGTGGAGGGAACTCTCCGGCAAAGATCGCGCTGAGCTGCTGCACCGCGTCGCGGTCGAGGTGGCGCTGCGGCGCGGGGACCTGATGGAGGTTGCTGCTTCTGAACTGGGTAAAACCCTGGATCAGGCTGATGTGGAGGTGTCGGAGGCCGTTGACTTCGCCAACTACTACGCCGAGCAGGCTATTGCGCTAGAGAACATTCCTGGCGCAGAGTTCACTCCGGGCAAGCTAACGGCAATTACGCCCCCCTGGAACTTCCCGATTGCCATTCCGCTAGGTGGGGTCATGTCAGCCCTAGCTGCGGGAACGGCGGTGCTTTTCAAGCCGGCCTCTTCCGCCAGTCGGGTGGGCGCGCTGCTGGCTGAGATCGTTTGGGAAGCTGGCATTGACAAGGACCTGATGCAACTGGTTCTGCTTTCCGACCGGGAACTCGGTTATGAGCTGATCACGGACCCGCGTGTTGACACTGCAGTGCTGACCGGGGCGTCGCAGACGGCAGAGATGTTCCTTAACTGGCGTCCTGACCTGCATCTGCTGGGGGAAACCTCAGGCAAGAACGCGATTATTGTCACCGAGTCGGCCGACCTTGATTTGGCCGTGAAAGACGTAGTGGCGTCGGCGTTTGGCCACTCTGGGCAGAAGTGTTCGGCTGCCTCCCTGGTGATTCTGGTCGGCTCGGTCGGCTGGTCGGAGAGGTTCCGCCGCCAACTGTTGGATGCTGCCGAGTCACTGGTGGTGGCCTGGCCGGATGATCTGACTTCGGAGGTCAGCCCACTGTCGGTCGAGGTGGGGGACAAATTGGAGCAGGGTCTGACGGAACTGGACCCGGGGCAGCGGTGGGCTCTGCGTCCGGAACAGTTGGATGCGACTGCACGCGTCTGGTCGCCAGGCATCCGCTCACACGTTCAGTTGGGGGACCGCTACCACCAGATTGAGTACTTCGGTCCGATCCTTGGTGTCATGCGGGCAGCCACACTGGAAGAGGCTCTGGAGATGCAGAACGGGGTCGACTTCGGTCTGACGGGCGGCATCCACTCCCTGGACCCAGAAGAGATTGAATACTGGCTGGACCGTGTCCGCGTCGGCAACGCCTACATCAACCGGACAATCACTGGTGCCATTGTGCAGAGGCAACCCTTTGGCGGGTGGAAACTGTCGCAGGTGGGCACCAGCTCCAAGGCTGGGGGCCCGAACTACCTGTTCAGCTTTGGAACCATGCAGCCGGCCGAGACAGATCCGCAGGTGGTTGCGAGCACGGTTCTGACCAAGCCGGCCTTGGCTAGCCTGGCGAACCTGGCTGGCGAACTGCTGGACACTGAGGGTGCTGAAGAGGTGCGCACGGCGACTGCGAACGCTCAGGTGGCTGCCGATACGCACTTCGACCGCCTGAATGACCCGAGCGCGCTTGCCCCCGAACGGAACATTCTGCGTTACTTGCCGACGGATTCCATGATCCGAATGGCGGGGGACGTGAACCTGCGGGAGCTCATGCAGGTCATGGCGGCAGCCGTGGCTGTGGGCGAGTTCGTGGATGTGGGACCGGACCAGCCGCTGGTGCGGATGGCTCCGGGCCAAAGTGAGATCACCGCTTCCCTGAACCCGGTGATCACCGTCTCCACAACCGCGCCTGTCCCGGCAGAGGTCGTAGCTTGGGGTGAACGCTATGGTTTGCTGTTCTACGTGGAGGACGACGCGCAGTTTGTCAGCCGCCTGAACCGGACGGACTTGGACTACGACGGGCGTCTGCGCCTGATCGGTGCTCCCCGTACCTCCTTGGGTGACGACCTGGCTGGGTCGCTGTCCCTGGGCGTCTGGGAGGGACCGGTCACCAGCGCGGCCCGCGTTGAGATTCTGCCCTTCGTTCACGAGCAGGCTGTGTCCCTAACGACGCACCGCTTCGGGACACCGTCGACAATGGTTGCGGACGTCCTGGCTGAAGGCGCCCTGTAGAAAGCACGGGTAGCGCCGAAGAGAGGCAACAGGGAAGGGCCCCGGGTGGAAATGTTCCACTCGGGGCCCTTCTTTGTCCCCAGCCAGCTGGTTTCTGGTTCTGACTGTTCTTGCCGGCGGGCTACCCTTGAGGGATGACAGCCGAGCCAACCGCCATGGAAATCAACCCCAAGATTGAGCGTGCCCTAGAGATATTGGATTCTGGGGTCACCCACGTGTTCATCACGGGCCGTGCCGGTACGGGCAAGTCCACGCTGCTGCGCCACTTCCTTGAAGAGGCCGCACCCCCCGGCACCGTGGTGTTAGCCCCAACCGGGGTGGCGGCTATAAATGTTGGCGGGGAGACGATCCACCACTTCTTCAAACTGCGTCCCGGAACAACACCGGAGCAGATGGAGCAGACCGCGCGCAGGCTTGCCAAGTCGGGCAACCGGGCCAAAATCTACCGTGAACTGACCACCTTGGTGATAGACGAGTTCTCCATGGTGCGGGCCGACCTGCTGGACATGGTGGACGGGTTCCTCCGCATTGTTCGCGGCAACGACCAGCCATTCGGCGGCGTACGCCTGGTTGGCTTTGGAGACCTGTACCAATTGCCACCCGTCGTGCAGCGGGATGAGTGGGACCTGTTCCGTGGCCAGTACCACGGCCCATACTTTTTTGATTCACACGTGTTCCAGCGGATCCTGCGAGAGGCGGGCGACACCTTGCTGCCGCCCTTCCGCATGGTGGAACTGACCGAAATTTACCGGCAGACCGATCCGGAGTTCATTGAAATTCTGCAGCGGGTTCGCGAGAGGGCTTTGGACGAGGGCGTCCTGGCCCGCATCAACAGCCGCCACAACTTGCCGCCAGCCCCGGGCGCCGTTCACCTGACGACCACGAACGCGACGGCGCGCAGGATCAACGCGGAACATTTGAAAGCACTGCCCGGTGAAATGTTGACCGCCCAAGCGGAAGTGACGGACGAATTTCCGCGCAGTTACTTCCCGACCGACGATGAACTGAACCTGAAAATCGGCGCCCGCATAATGTTGTTAACGAACGATCCGGACCGCCGCTGGTTCAACGGGTCGCTTGGCACCCTGAAGGATATTGAAATGGACCCGGGGGAGGAGCAGCTAGTAGTCGCCCTCGACGATGGGGAAACCGTGCGCGTGCCGCCCTTCGAATGGGAAGTGGCATACAACTACTGGGATGTGGACACCGAAAGCATTCAACGTGAAGTGGTCGGTTCGTTTGAGCAGTTCCCGGCGCGCCTGGCGTGGGCTGTCACGATCCACAAATCGCAAGGGAAGACGTTCGATCATATGGTCGTCGACTTTGAGAGGGCTGCCTTCGCCCACGGTCAGGCGTACGTAGCACTGAGCCGCTGCCGAACCCTGGAGGGATTGGTCCTGGCCCGTCCCATGCGCGCGGACGACGTGCGTTTAGATCACCGGGTGCAGAACTTCTTGGCTTACGCTCGCACGCTTGACTAAAGGGTGCCGCCAGCCTGGTTCTTGGCTCGCAGCAGGACGGATGTCAGCATTTCCTGGGTTAGTTTCCCGGTGAACGTGTTCTGCTGGCTCACGTGGTAACAGCCAAGCAGGGTGAGGCTGCGCCCGTCAGGGTGGGTGACCACGACCTCTGCGCCGTGCCCGAACTTGGGGCGCGGACGCGGCACCTGCCACCCCTGGTCTACCAGTGTGGCTAGCAGTGCCTGCCAGCCGAAACCGCCCAGCACCACAACCGTGCGCAGCGTGGGGGCCAGCAACTCCAGTTCGCGTCCCAACCAGGGGGCACAAGTGCGCCGCTCAAGTGCGGTTGGCTTGTTGGCGGGGGGAGCGCAGTGGACCGGTGACGTCACCCGCACCCTGGTTAGTTCCAGGCCGTCCTCAATCGACGTGGCCTCCGCCTGGTTGGCAAGCCCCACTTGGTGCAGGCCACGAAAAAGGAAGTCCCCTGAAGCGTCCCCGGTGAACATGCGTCCCGTCCTGTTAGCCCCGTGCGCGGCGGGCGCCAGCCCCACAATCAAAATGGAGGCATCCGCAGGACCAAAACCGGGAACGGGCCGCCCCCAGTAGTCCCAGTCGCGGAATGAGGCCCGCTTCTCCTCCGCCACTTCTTCCCGCCACGCCACCAAACGGGGGCAAGCGAAACAGTCAACCAGAAGACGGTCCAACTCTGCGATTGACTGGGCGCCGGGGGCGACTGCTTGCGGATCGAAGATCTCAGTTTGTTTCATGGCCCTCCTTCCGCAAGTGGCACGCCCGTCATTCCTCTACTGAGGTGCGTTACCCCAGGGTAACCCTCACCTGCACAGTGGAGCCGGGCGGCGCCATAGGGATAGGTTTAGTCGGGTCCAACTCCACACCGTCGACAACCAGCTCAGCCACGCCTTTCGACAGGTGGTCGGGGTTGCGCACATCAATCAAATATGTGGCGCCCCGCCAGACGCGGCGGGCCGTGAAGCCATCCCAATCACGAGGGATGGAGGGGTCAACGGTCAGACCTTCCAACCCTGGGCGGATCCCCAAAATGTACTTGGTGACTGCCGTGTACATCCAGCCCGCTGTCCCGGTAAGCCACGGGTTTTGGGCCAGGCCGTACTGGTCATGATCCCGACCGTAAATAAACTGCACATAAGCGTAGGGCTCTGCTTGGCGAACCCCTATGTTCTCATTCTGCTGATAGGGGCTGATCGCATCGTAGAAAGCGACGGCCTCATCCCCCCGGCCCAGCATTGCCTCAGCGATGATTGGCCACGCGTTGGGGTGAGAGAATATGGAAGCATTCTCTTTGATTCCCGGGTAAACGCGGGTGACAAACCCGACCGTGTCATCGACCTGCGTGTAGGCAGGCCAATTCAGGTGGTTGCCGTATTCGCTGCCCAGCAGCTCCCGCACGGAATCCATAGACGCCTCACCCCGTTCTTGGCTGGTGATACCAGCTATCACGGGCCACGCCTGGTGTTCCAGGAAAATCTTCCCTTCGGTAGCTTCGTTGGAGCCGATCTTCACCCCGTCGCGCGTGTAACCGCGGATCCACCAGTCACCGTCCCACAACTGGTTGTTGGTGACGTCCTCGATCCGCGCTAGTTCCGCGCGGTACTTAGCGACGTCCTCATCCCTGCCCAGCGCTTCAGCCACCTCCAGGAACGCTTGAATGGCCCACGCGTGCAGGAAGGTGACCAGGGCGCTCTGGCCGCCACCCAGGTTCAGGCAGTCGTTCCAGTCAGCGCGCAACCCTAGGGCCACCCCGTTTTCGGCGACCTGCTCAGAGGAAAAGTCAAGGGCCGCCTTCAAGTGTTCGTACACGGTGCCCTCTGGACCGTCCGCATAGGGAATCACCTGGTCCAAGAAACCGTAGTCGCCCGTTTCCTTCACGAATTCCACGATGGAGGGCACCAGCCACAAGTGGTCGTCCGAACAAGTGTCCTCCAGACCATGAATCAGATCATCCTGGGAAGGCGTAGGAACAACGGTAGGACTGGGAACGTCCGGCAACACGGGCGCATCGGGATCGAAAACTGCCGGGTCAAACAAGTGCAGCCCATACCCGGAGGAAACTTGGGCGCGCAGCAACTCCACAATGCGCTGTCGGGTCTTAGTTGGGTTGGAGTGGATCACGCTCATCACGTCTTGGGCCGTGTCTCGGTATCCAAGCCCCGTCCGGCCGCCTACCTCCACGAAAGAAGCGAACCGGGACCACTGAACGCAAGTTTCCGCCTGCAGCAGCGTCCAAGTGTTGATCAGGGTGTTCATCCCCTCATTCGGGGTGTCAATTTGCAGTTGCTGCTGCTTATCCGTCCAATAATTGGCGAGGGCGGCAAACTCCTCATCAACTGTCGCTAGATCCGAGTATTTCTGACGCATCTCCTTGCCGGCAGCCCGGTCACCGTATCCCAACAGGTAAATCAGCCTTGCGGACTCACCCGGCTGCAACACCACCTTGTTCTGCAGGGAAGCGCAATGGTTCTGCGTGGTAGCACTTTCATCACTGCCATAACCGCGTTCCACCGCAACCGGGTTAGCCTCATCGCGGTAAGAACCAATGAACTGGTCGCGCACTGTGTCATAAGAATCAGGCAACACGGACGACGTGAAGTAGTGGAATGTCCACGGTTCGTAGTAGAAGTCGTATTCGATCACCCCGTCCTCGTGCGAGGACCCCGCCGAATACAGGGACATTTGCAGGTTCTGGTTGTCAATCTCAATGGTGTGGAACGAGAACTCAACGTACGTGGCGAGCGTCAGTTCGCGGGGCCGGTCAGAGTCGTTACGGACCGTCACGTCCCACACTTCAACGTCATCTTCCAGCGGGATAAAAATCGTCTGCTCGGCGTGGATGCCCTTGTAGTCGGCTTCGTACCGCGTGTACCCCATGCCGTGGCTGGCGCGGTAGTCCGCCTCATCCAAGGGCTTGCCAACGGGCTGCCAGGAAATAGACCAGTAGTCGCCATCTTCGTCGTCGCGAATATAAACCCAATGGCCCGGCCGGTCCAGGGGAACCCCATTCTGACGAAAACGCGTGATCCGACCCTTCTCAGGGGACTTGTAGTAAGCGTAACCCCCGCCATTGTGGGACAACACTGCCCCCAAGTCCTTAGTCCCCAAATAGTTTGTCCAAGAAACTGGGACGTCAGGGCGGGTGACGACATACTCGTCGCGTTCAGTGTCAAAGAATCCGTATTGCATGCGGTTTGAGGGCTTTCGGTCTAGTGGGGTGGTAAAGCGGGCGGATAATGGTTAGACGGTGACCAGGTCACGCAACCAGGTCATGAGTTCTTCAGCTTTTTCTGGGGTGTCGGCTTCCACGGTCATCCGCAGCAATGGCTCCGTGCCAGAGAAGCGGAGCAGAGCCCAGTTGTCGTTTTCCAGCAGGATCTTGACTCCATCCAGATGCTCAACAGCCAGCACGGGGTAGGGGCCAATGTGGGTTAGGGGGGCGGCTTCTAAGCGGCGCGGTATTTCAACCCGCATTTCCGGGGTGGCGGGAACGCTTTCTTCCAGCATGTACAACCGCCCGGTGATGGCGTAAATGTCCTCAAGCAGTTCAGAAATCGGCTTGCCTGTAGCCGCCAGCATTTCGGCTACTAGGGCGCAAGCGAAGATCCCATCTTTGCCTAGGATCCACCCGCGCACTGTCAGGCCGCCGGAGGATTCGCCCCCAAGCACCGCGTCAACCTTTTCCATAGCGGCTGTAACATGCTTGAAACCAACCTTGCACTCCGCGGATTCTTCGCCGAAATGTGCGGCAAGCCGGTCCAGAAGGTGGGTGGTGGAAAGGTTGCGGGCCACGCCCCCTTTTCCCCGCGCACTTGGTGCAAGTACCAGTACAGGAGTAGCAGAAGCTCGTTGGTTGTGACGTAACGTCCGTCCTCGTCCACGATTCCGATGCGGTCGGAGTCACCGTCGGTCGCCATTCCCAGGTCGTATTTCCCCTGGCCTGCCCGAATCATGGTCTTCAGGGAGGTGAGCCGCTCCGAATCCGGCGCTGGCGCAATACCGCCGAACAGGGGGTTGTGGGCCGCGTGAATGAACTCGGCTTGCACGCGCATGTCGGACAGGATGGTGCCAAGGGTCAACTGGCTGGTGCCGTACATGGGGTCTACCACCACCCGCAGGTTAGAGCCGCGCACCACGTCAACATCCACGATCTGTTCAATGGCGTCAATGTACGGCTCGGTCAGTGGCTCCTCGCGAACCATCCCAGCTTTACGGGCCAAGTCCAGGTCCAGGGTGATGACCTCTTCAGGGGCCAACCGGTTGGCCTCGTCTTGGTAGCGGTCCGTCTCCTCATCCAGTGGCAGTGAGCCGTCAGCGCGGAAGACTTTAACCCCGTTCCAACTGGGCGGGTTATGAGAGGAAGTGATGATAATGCCGTAAGCGGCGTCAGTGTGCGGGGCAGCGAAAGTGACCAGGGGAGTGGGAACATCATCAGGCAGCAACAGAACCGGGATGTTGTTACCTGCGAACACCTCGGCGGCGGCCTCCGCTGACTCCCGGGAAAGGAACCGCCGGTCCCCGCCAATCACAACGCCTTTTGACGCGATCCCTCGCCGCGTGGCTTCATTCGCAATTGCTTGGCATAGCCGGCGCAGATTTCCTAGCGTGTAACCTTCCCCGATGATGGCCCGCCAACCGCCCGTACCAAATTTGATGGTCGTGTCCGTGTCCTTTTTGGGCATGAACAGGCGTTTGAGGACGATATCTGCAGCTGCCTGCAACTCTTCCGGGGTATTGATGCCCTGCACTTCATCCGGGTCGTGGATCCGGTAGGTCGCGATCTTCGTGTCCGCGTCCTCCGTGGCAATGAAGTCCTGAGCGATCTTTGTCAGGCGGTGCTCCCCGCGCTCCTCCAGCGTGCGAACGCGGTCAAACATTGCTTGGGGGGAGGCCACGTAGGAGCCAACGTTCACTTCGGCAACGTTAGCGTCGCCCGCCGAAAGGTCCTCAGGTTCCACAATGCCAGTGACACGCCCTTGGTCATCACGCACCACGCGGCCGTATGGCAGCGGCTGGTCAATCACGGCGGTCAGCAAGGAAAAGTCACTGCCAAGTAGGTGATGGCGGTTCAGAAGGCCACGCAGAGAGTCCGAACGAAGAAGCGGGGTGTCCGCGTAAGTGACCAACAACTGCTCGGTGTCAGCCGGTATTGCCGCCTTGGCGGCTGCAAGGGCATTACCCGTGCCAAGGGGATCCGCCTGGACAACATAGGTGAGGTCGTCCCCAAGCCTCTGCTTCAGATCGTCCGCGTCCGGGGCCACGACAACCACGATCCGGTCGGCGGGCAGAATCGTGCGCACGTTATCGACCGCCAGTTCAGCGACCGTGGAATCTGACAGTTCAGCGGAAAGCAGGCCTTTGCCTTCTTCACTGCCGCCTGCCGCCAGCACCACAGCCGTAGTTTTTGGTCCTGACCAAGGTGGTGCTATTGCGCGGGGCATCGGTACTCCTTCGAAAAGCTGCCAATAGTTAGTAAGTCTAACAAACAATCCAGGCGAGGGCACTGCTTCCTCTGTGAAGTCGGAGCTCTGAACTAACCTGTGCCCATGACGTGGTTGATTGTTACGGGGATAGTTTTGCTGGTCGTCGCCATCATCTTGCTGGCACTGGTGTTATGGCGTGGGAGTCGGCCGGGTCCTGCGTTCCCATCTGTACCGGGCTCTGCACTGGGGGCAGACGCTCGCGTGCGGGACCCGGGCTTGGCAGGTGAGTCGCGCGGGGAACCTCTGGGCGCGCAAATCGCTGTGTTGGAACAGCAGGTGCGGCTTGCAAGCGAAGGGCAAACAGCGGGGCTTGCCGCGCTTCAGGACTCGTTCGACCGGCGCCTAATGGGGTTGGCGGCGCAAGGCGGCCAAGATGCGCGTGACATGCAGCTAGTTCTGGGCCAACGTCTAGAGCAGATGGAGGGCAAGATCACGGCGCTGCAGGACGCCCAGATGCGGGGCATGGAACGGCTGCGCGCCACCAACGCAGAAGAACTAGAGCGGATCCGCCATTCTGTTGACGAAAAACTGCAAGGCACCCTGGAACGCCGGTTGGGGGAGAGCTTTAAGTTGGTCTCCGACCGTTTAGAGCAAGTCCAGCGGGGACTGGGAGAAATGCAGAACCTTGCAACGGATGTGGGCGGGCTGAAGCGGGTCCTGACCAACGTGAAAACGCGTGGCACCTGGGGTGAGGTGCAACTTGAGCGCCAACTACAAGACATTTTGACTCCCCAGCAGTATCAGGAGAATGCCCGGATCAGACCGACCAGTGGGGAACGTGTTGAGTTTGCTGTGGTCCTGCCGGGACGTGACTCAGACAGCGAACTGCTTTTGCCACTGGACTCTAAGTTCCCGCAGGAACCCTACGAACGCCTGCTTTCCGCACAGGAAGCCGGGGACGGGGAGGCGATCGGGGCAGCCGTAAAGCAGCTGGAAAGGGCAGTGCTGGAACAGGCGCGCCTAATCCAGACCAAGTACATTCATCCCCCACACAGTACCGACTTCGCCATCATGTACCTGCCGACGGAAGGACTGTTCGCGGAGGTGGTGCGCATCCCGGGGTTAGCCAGTGCTCTCCAGCAGGAGCACAGAGTGCTGCTCACTGGGCCCACAACCTTGATGTCGCTGCTGAACAGCCTGCAAATGGGGTTCAAGACCCTGGCAATAGAACAGCGGTCCTCAGAAGTGTGGGAAGTGCTTGCGGCTGCCAAAGCTGAGTTTGTCAAGTATGGGGAGGTGTGGCAAAAACTGGGCCGCCAACTGCAGACAGCCCAAAACACAGTGGAAGAAGCGGGGCGCCGCACGCGGGCGGTTCAGCGACAGCTCCGCGACGTTGAGGCACTCCCGGTTCTTCCGGGGTCAGAGCCCGATGACGAACGAGTCGATTAGGTCCAGCAGTTTCGGGACCATACCCCTTTCCTCCGCTATCTCCTCGCGGATCTGCACGGCCTTGTCAGGATAGTCAGTGATGATCCCGCCGACCCCGCGGCGGATGCGATCCTCCATGTTGTGCGGATCATCCACGGTCCAAACGTAGAATCCTAGGCCCGCGTCCTCAACGCGCTTCTGGTAGGAATCCGTTGCCGTCCACTCCTCAACCCCAAGGAAATCCGCCGAGTTATCAGGCAGCCCAACACCGGCGAAGGGCATCAGGTAGCCGACGGTCGCGTCGGGCCGCAAACGTTTCAGCTCGTTCACAGAATCCTCATCCAAAGAGTGGAAGTGGTTCCCGTCGTACAGGTCGTTCTCATCCAACACATCCAAGAGTTCCTGGACATGATTAGGGCCTTCCGCGCCGGACAGCTTGATCTCGATCAGTAAGGGGACACCTAGCTCTTTAGCTTTCTTCGCGTAGTCAACTAAGGACGGGATCTGCGCCGTGTTCCCCTGGTCGTCGTGAATCTCAATCTGGGTTGCTTCTTCCAGAGTCAAATCCTTGATGTTGACGTCCTGGCCAGCCAAACGCTTCAGGTTCGGGTCGTGGATGACCACGTACTGGTGGTCTTTTGTTTGCTGCACGTCCATTTCGACCAAGTCCGGGTTCATGGTGGCGGCAAGCTCCAAAGCTTCAATGGAGTTCTCCACCTGACCAATCGCCCCGCGGTGCCCTAAGACCAGGGTCTGCGGCTGTTGGTCTAGCTGCATCATTAGAGGAATGGCAAGCGTGCCACCAACTGCGAACACGACGGCTAGGGACGCGTAAACAAAGACTTGCGCGGACCGGCCGGTCTTCTTTTCAGCGGCCGGTGATTCCTTCGCAGTTTCGGAAGGGTACAGGGTCGTTCCTTGGGCGGCAGCTAGCCTGCTTAGCTTCCCCTGCTGCTGGGCAAGATAGCTCAGAAGTGTTCCGGCCAGAACCGCCAAAAGCGTGGAGACCACGACGATCAGGGCCGCGCCGATAGCACCCAGGGAATAGGCTGCGACGTATGGGGAGGCGGACGGGGCCCACATGTCTGTCAGCCAGGTGGGGACCACGAGTATCAGGGACACCACCCAGGTCGCGGCTATTCCCCCGGCCATCACGGCCACCACGGCTAAGATCAGGTTCAGAACGCGCCAAGTGCGGGTTAGCTTCCAGCTAAGTTTCAGTGAATTCCACCCGTTCGCGGTCGTTGCCACAAACAGGGGCAGCGTCAACGCAAGCCTGATGTTCAGGTAAATCAGCAGAAGGCCGCCAATAATTAGGACAACATTGAACAGGGGTTGTTTTTCTAGTTCCCCCGTAATGAAGCGGGGGATCGCAATGCCACGGGTCATCTGGGACACAAACCCGAACCCTGACAGTGGGAGCACCACAAACAGGTAGAGGGCGAACAGGATGGAGCCGCGACCAAAAAGCTTCCTGCTCACAGTGGAAAGTTCCGCGAAGAAGCCGCGCGTTGAAATCTTTGGTTGGGTGATCAAAATGAGCATGGAGGCAATCTCGGCGACCATCACCCACAGGGCGATGACCGCGATGATCGTCAGCAACAGAACACTCAGAGGCCAACCCGGACCGACGGTCACGTTCCCAATATCCACCCCGTTCATGCCGCTGGAACGTAGCGCTTCCTTAAACAGCCAGTGGATAAGCGGTAGCGCTACTAGCACAAGCAGAACGTGCCAGACGATTCCCAAGGCTATCCGCCGGGCAACTGCTGCTTTCCCTAACTGCCAGCCGCCCACCAGTACCGATTTGAAGGTTGGAGCCTTCTGCGTCGTCTCCATGCCTACTGCCCAGCCTTCCATCGGTCACTTAATCATTGGGGAACATCGTTCAGGGGTGCCCAACTTCCATTGTCGCACGCTAATACTGCTTTCCGAACGCCGCTGCCTGGGATTGCTGCCATACGGTAATCTGCGTTCATGGAAAAAAGCACGCAAAGCACGGGCCAAAACGTTCCCGCTGGGGTCGACAGCCTGCACCCCACCCACTGGTACAACATTGCTGCAGATTTGGATGAGCCGATTCCGCCGCACTTGAATCCGGGCACCAAGGAGCCAATCACGGAAGAGGAGCTTTCCGCCCTCTTCGCTACGGAACTGGCGAAGCAGGAACTGTCGACGGAACGTTTCATCGAGATTCCTGAGCCGGTGCGCCAGGCGTACTCAACCTGGCGAACCACACCTCTGCTGCGTGCTCGCAAACTCGAAAAAGAGTTGGGCACCAAGTCCCGAATTTACTTGAAGTATGAAGGCGTATCCCCAGTCGGCTCTCACAAGCCGAACTCAGCCCTGCCTCAGGCGTATTACAACAAGCTGGACGGCATCACGAAACTCACTACGGAGACCGGGGCGGGACAGTGGGGGGCTTCCCTGGCCCTTGGCGGCTCAATGTTTGGTTTGGACGTGGAAATTTGGCAGGTGCGCGCCTCGTACGACTCTAAACCTTACCGGCGCTACCAAATGGAACTTTACGGGGCCCAGT
This sequence comes from uncultured Actinomyces sp., assembly GCA_964346705.1. GTDB lineage: Bacteria > Actinomycetota > Actinomycetes > Actinomycetales > Actinomycetaceae > Scrofimicrobium. Next base: position 47,621 of record CAYFVT010000006.1, read on the forward strand.
GCCATTCCAGCCCTTCAGATCTGACTGAGGTGGGACGGGAAATCAGGCGGGAACAGCCAGACACGACGGGCTCGCTTGGGATGGCCGTGTCGGAAGCCGTGGAGGTGGCTACGACGCAGCCGGACACCCGTTACGCGTTGGGCTCCGTTTTGAATCACGTGGTCTTGCACCAGACAGTAATCGGTCAGGAAGCGCTGGCCCAACTGAAGGACGCCGGAGAAGGGCAAGCGGACGTAGTCTTCGGCTGCGCGGGTGGTGGATCTAACCTGGCTGGTCTGGCCTTCCCCTTCTTGCGGCACGTGCTGGCCGGGGAAACGGATACCCGCGTGATCGCGGCGGAACCGGCTGCGTGCCCCTCAATGACCCAGGGGGAATACCGCTATGACTTCGGCGATTTCACGGGGATGACCCCACTGCTCAAAATGTACACACTGGGCCAAGACTTCGTGCCGGACCCGATCCACGCGGGCGGCCTGCGCTACCACGGCATGGCGCCAGCCTTGTCGCACACCGCGCATCTGGGCCTGGTGTCTCCGGTAGCAGTCGACCAAGATGCAGCATTTGCGGCGGGGATCTTAACTGCTCGCACCGAGGGTCTGGTCCCAGCCCCGGAGTCTAACCATGCGCTGGCAGCGGCCTTCGACTATTTGCAGGGGGAGGGCGCCGACAAGGAGGAGGTCATTGTCATTGGCGTTTCAGGCACGGGCGTCCTGGACCTGCCAGCCTACGAGTCCTTCCTGGAAACCGGGCAAGCCCCAAGCGAAGACCCTGAGGAGTTAGCGGAGGAAGAGGACTAACCGAAAGATACTAAATGGGGGCCCCGCCAAAATTCGGCGGGGCCCCCATTAGCTTTGCTTCGAGGCAGGCTAGTCGCCCTCTTCCCCCGGCGCGGGGTACAGGGTCCCCACGTACGTGGGATTGAGCAGGTTTTCTATGGCGAACACTTCGTTTAGTTCCTCGTGGGTGA
>CAYFVT010000007.1:0-16790 GCA_964346705.1 uncultured Actinomyces sp.
CTCCCGACCTTACGATTATGAGTCGTACGCTCTAACCTGCTGAGCTACCTCGCCACGCGATCCACGTCGTTACCGGCCCGTGTCCTATACCGGCGAGGACCAGAGCCCCGAAAGGGAATTGAACCCTTGACCTTCTCCTTACCATGGAGACGCTCTGCCGACTGAGCTATCGGGGCAACGAGGAAACTGTACCGAGACAGCCCCCCGAAACGCAAACCGCATTCACCGGGTATGCGGCATATCACCACCGCGCAAGCTCCTGCTGCTTACGGCGACCAACGGTTTACGGGTATAGCCCGCGCAACTTCTCCGCATCCGCCACGGTCTTCACAGCCAGGGAAGTCGCAGCCGTACGCAAAGTCAAGTCACGGGCACCCGCAAAGTCACGCACCCGCTCCCACCCATCAATCATTCGGGCCCGCAGGTTGCGCTCCACTTCGTCCTCACTCCACCAGAACGCCTGGTTCGACTGCACCCACTCAAAGTAAGAGACGACTACACCCCCGGCGTTCGCCAAAATGTCAGGCACAACCGTGATTCCCCGGTCCTGTAGGACCGCATCCGCCTCATTCGTTGTTGGACCGTTAGCGCCCTCAACAATCAGTTTCGTCTGAATCTTGTCCGCATTCTCCGCAGTGATAACGCCTTCCATGGCAGCCGGGATCAACGCGTCAACGGGTAGCAGCAGGATGTCCTGCCCGTCATCCAACGCCTCAGCACCCGGGAAGCCAACTACGGAACCAGTTTCCTCAAAGAACTGTTCCAACGCCCGAATATCCAGGCCAGCTTCACTGTAAATCGCGCCGAACACGTCGCTAACCGCCACAACCTTGCATCCTGCGTCAGCCATGAAGCGAGCAGCGTGAGAGCCAACCTTGCCGTACCCCTGAACCGCGACCGTTGCACCCTCAATTTGGGTGTCCATGTACTTCAAGGCTTCAAGGGCAATGTCTGCCACGCCGCGGGAAGTGGCCGTGGGGCGCCCCAGGGAACCACCAAGAGACAGCGGCTTGCCGGTGACCACGCCATACGTCGTGTAACCGCGCTGCAGCGAGTAGGTGTCCATCATCCACGCCATGGTTTGCGCGTCAGTACCCATGTCGGGTGCTGGAATATCCTTTTCTGGGCCAATCTCAGGGTAAATCGCGGAAGTGTAGCGCCTGGTGGCCCGCTCCTTCTCCGCAGCGGAGAACGTCAGCGGGTCAACTGTGACCGCACCCTTGCCGCCGCCGTAAGGAAGATCCATAAGTGCAGACTTCCACGTCATCCACATGGCTAAAGCCCGAACCTCATCCATGTTCGCGGCCGGTGAGAAACGGACACCACCCTTAGCGGGCCCGCGCGTCACGTTGTGCTGCACCCGGTACCCGGAGAGGACCTCAATGTCACCGTTGTCCCGCTCAATGGGGACTGCCACCGCGATTTCTTTCCGCATGGCCCCAAGCAGTGCCAGGGTTCCCGCATCAAGCTCTAATACGCGTCCGGCTTCAGCCAGTTGCGCCTTCGCATCCTTCAAAGGGTTGGGGTGAGTGGGGTTATCTGACACTAGCGGCCTTCTTCCTTGTTGTTTCAGCGAGGTCGTCCGGACTCACTGCCCATACTCCCGCTGGCGACCAGATACATCTCCATCGGGACCTGGTGGTTTCCGCCCCGCCGTCACACGGGGACACGCCCCCAATTTTAGCAGCCCCATCCAGGTCTGTCCGTCCAGGGGCGGCTAAATTGGGCGAAGAAAAATCCCGGGCTGCCGCGCGAGACGACAACCCGGGACCTAAAAGGGTGGCGGGAGAGGGATTCGAACCCACGAAGCGTAACGCGGCTGATTTACAGTCAGCTCCCTTTGGCCACTCGGGCATCCCGCCATACACCCGCATTACCGGTGCCGTGGAAGAATAACAGACAACAGCGGGCGAACGCCAATTAACCGGTGGCGCCCTTGAACTAAGAGGAAAGGCTCACAAATGGCGAACTCATCTTTCGACGTGGTTTCCAAACTAGACATGCAAGAAGTGGACAATGCGGTCAACCAGGCCGCGAAGGAAGTTGCGCAACGCTACGACTTCCGGGGCGTAGACGCGTCCATAGCAGTACAAGACGACACCATTGTCCTAGAAGCCAACACGGCGGAGAGGGTGCAAGCCGTCCTAGACGTGTTGCGCTCCAAACTAGTGCGCAGGAAAGTCTCACTGAAAGCCCTGGACTTAGAAGGCCGTGAACCCCAGCCAAGCGGAAAAATCTATCGCCTAGTCATCCCCCTCAAGGAAGGGATCAGCCAGGACACGGCGAAAAAGATCACGAAACTAATCCGCGATGAAGGCCCGAAAGGCGTGAAAGCCCAAATCCAAGGGGATGAGGTCCGCGTCAGCTCCAAGTCCCGCGACGACCTGCAAACAACCATTGCCCTGGTCAAGGGTGGGGACTTCGACGCTGCCCTCCAGTTCGTGAACTACAGGTAACCGGGCGGCTACCCGTCCCCCAACTTCTTCGCCAACTTGTCCAACCGGGCAACCCGATCTGACGTTGGGGGGTGGGTAGAGAACATGCTTTTCATTTGCTTGCCCAAGAACGGGTTAGCAATCATGGCGGCAGAAGCACTCTCAACATCGGGCGTGCGCTGCATGGTACGCCCAGACCTGACGCTTCCCTCAATTTTCTGTAGAGCAGACGCAAGCGCCATCGGATCCCCAGTCAGGATTGCCCCGTCGTAGTCCGCGTCGTACTCCCGCGTGCGGGACAATCCTAATTGGACGATCCGCGCAATCATGGGTGCCAACAGTGCCGCCAGTATGGCACCGAAACCGCCGCCGCGATTCCGGTCGCCCCCACCAAACATCACAGCGTACTGGGCGACAGAAGTGATCAAGCCCGCCATGGCTGCCGCCACTGATGAGGTCAGAATGTCCCGGTTATACACGTGACTTAATTCGTGGCCGAGGACGCCGCGCAACTCCCTTTCATCAAGAATCTGCAGGATCCCCTGAGTGCAACAGACAGCAGCATTCTTCGGGTTACGGCCCGTCGCAAACGCGTTGGGACTATTCGTTGGCGCAATCCACACGGTGGGCATGGGCTGCCCAGCTTTCTGGGATAGCTCTTGGACAATCCCATACAGTTCTGGTGCCTGGGCCTGCGTAACCTGTTTAGCGCGCATCTGCTTAAGCGCCAGGGTTGCCGAGTTCCAATAGGTAACGAACGTGGAAACCACGCCCATCCCACCAAACACCCACAACCAGGTTGGGTTGCGCGTGCCCCCAGCAATCAGGCCGCCAACCGCCAGCAGGATCACCCACATTAGGACGAAAAGTCCCAAAGTTTTCACGGTGTTCCCAAAGCTGCGGTTCTTCATTGCATCCCCCTCTAACCCAGGTTTTCCCCGGGTTACTCTACTGGTCCAGAGTAGTCTGCGAACCGTTCGGGGGCGGTCGGCACGCCCATTTCTCCCGGCACTCCAACAAGAGCGGCGTCGTCAGGGTCAACGTCCTGCACCTTCCGCCCCCGGGAAAGGTCCGTCATCATCTCCCGGGACACGACTTTGATGCGTTCCCTCTGGACGCCCTCATTGTCAGCGGTGTAAGTGGCGCCCAATTCCTGCTCGTAGGCATCCAGCAGCTCCCAGCCCGGCCAGTCCGTGAACTGGACGCCACGCTGCTCCAGCAGGGCCTCAACGCCCTCACCCCCCGCCGGTTGGTGCACGCCCTCCTCCAAGTCAGCCAGCAAGTGCGCAACCGTTTCCTGCGCATCTGACTTTGTGGAACCAATCAGACCGACCGGACCACGTTTAATCCACCCGGTCGCGTACAAGCCAGGGACGGTTGCCTCAGCCCCAGCTTCTTCCACCACGCGCCCTTCGACGTTGGGGACAACGCCTGCCACCTCATCAAACGGCACGCCTTCAATGGGGGAAGAGTAATAACCAACCGCGCGGTACACGGCCTGAACCGGCCAGGTCTTCAACTCACCAGTACCCCGAACGCTGCCGTCCCCAGTGAGCTCAGTGCGTTCAGTGACCAGGGCGTCCACATTCCCGTCCTCGTCCGCCACCACTTCCACGGGCGACTCAAACATGTGCAGGAACACTTTGCGGCTAGCCGTGTGCTCCTCCGGGTCGGCAGACGCGTAACTGGTCAGCGTCTTCACCACCTGGCGCTGCTGGTTCGAAGTCCGCAAAGCTTCCTGAGAGCCCTCATCAAAATCGAAGTCCTCTTCAGCCACAATCACGTCAACATCCGCGACGCGCCCCAACTCACGCAACTCCAGTGGAGTGAACTTCACCTGGGCCGGTCCGCGCCGCCCAAACACATGAACCTCTTCCACCGGGTTCTGTGCAAGGGCTTCCGCCACATTCGCCGGAATCTCGGTCGTGATCATTTCCGGCAAATGGCGGGAAAGGACGCGCGCCACGTCCAGGGCAACGTTCCCAGCGCCAATAACCGCGACCTGACGGGCCTCCAGCGGCCACGTACGCGGGTAGTCGGGATGCCCGTCATACCAAGAAACAAAGTCAGCAGCCCCGTAGGATTGCGGCAAGTCGGCGCCAGGAATAGCCAGTTCCGCGTCCCGGTCAGCGCCCGTCGCGACTATGACAGCGTCATAACGGTCCTGCAGTTCCTCCATCGTAATGTCGCGACCGATTTCCACGTTCCCAAACAACCGAATGTCACCACGCTGCAGAATCCGGTACAAAGCAACAATGATTTGTTTTATGCGCGGATGGTCAGGCGCCACCCCATACCTGACCAGCCCGTAGGGGGCCGGCAAACGTTCAAAAAGATCAATGGAGACGGGAACATCGGACTTAGCGAGGATGTCAGAGGCATAAATTCCGGCCGGGCCAGCACCAATGACAGCGATTTTCTTCGGGTTGGGCACTTCACTCTTCTCATGGGTCTCGAATTTACTAGCCCAATCTTAGCGCCCGAACCTGCCGGGGTTAAGTGGCTGTTAAGCCGCCCTATCTACCATCAGCATCGCGAACGCGATCAGCGCCTCTTTCGCTTCCGATTCCGGCAGGTCAGCCAACGCCTCGATCGCATCAGTCCGCCACTGGCGTGCCAGATCTCGCGTTTCTTCGAGGACGGGGTGACCCCGCAACGCCTCAACGACCCGGGTCAAATTTTCCTCAACATCCAGGTCTTGGTCCAGCATTGCCAGAATTTCCTGGCCCGCAGCGTCCAACCCGCCCGCTGCCGCTTTCTGTTTCAGCAGCAGCACGGGCATCGTGTCGACGCCCTCAACCAGGTCCGTGCCGGGGGTCTTCCCACTCACGTCCGTATCTGAAGCAATGTCCAACACATCGTCAGCCAGCTGGAACGCGACCCCAACCCGTTCCCCGAAGTCACGCAAAGCTTCCGCAACCTGGTTTCCAGCGCCAGCATGCAGAGCCCCAAAATAGGCGGATGTAGCGACCAGAGAGCCCGTCTTGTCGGCCAACACTTTCAAGTAAAACTCAACCGGGTCGTCCTCTGCATCCGGGCCGAATGTTTCATTCAACTGGCCTATGCAAAGACGCTCGAAAGTTTGGGCGTGGTGCCGCACCGATTCAGGCCCCAACTCCGCCACAAGGCCGGAGGCCCGCGCGAAGAGCACGTCCCCTGCCAGGATGGCGCGATTGTTGCCCCACTGGATTTGCGCCGCATCAACACCGCGCCGGGTGGGGGCAGCATCCATAACATCATCGTGGTACAGGGACGCCAAGTGGGTTAGCTCCACCGCGGCTGCCGCCTGAATTACGGCTGCGGCTTGCGCGCGGTGGGACGCCCCCAACTGTGCCGCTATCAGGGTGAGCACGGGCCGCAGACGTTTGCCCCCGGCCCGGCTCAAATGCCCCGTTAGCTCATCCAGCAGGTCCCGCGAGGAATGAACGGAGGCACCCAGGAGCTCTTCCACTTCCTGCAGGGCAGGTTGGATGCCAAGCTCCAGGGCGTCCTCTTGCATCTGGTGGGTCGAATCGGTCACGGAACCAAGATTACAATCTGGTTGAAGAAATCAAGGATCGGACCGGGGAAGATCCCCAGCAGGACCGTTGTGATCGCGGTGAACAAGATCGCCACGGTTCCCGGGCCCTCCGAAGCTACCACCGCGGTGTCTTCAGCGGGTTCTTGGAAGAACATGGTCTGCACGACGCGGAAATAGACTGCCGCCGTGGCAACCGAGGCGGCAAGACCAATCGCAACCAGCCAACCCATGCCAGCTTCGATGCCCGCAGCGAACACTACGAACTTGGCGACAAAACCAGACGTCAGCGGGATACCCGCGAAGGACATCAGGAACAGAAGCATCGCGAACGCAAGCATCGGTGAGCGTTTGCCTAGGCCCGCCCACGCCGAAACAGAGTTCGCTTCCCCCGCCACGGAGCCTTCCGGTCCCTTCCGTCGTACCAGTGCCACCACTGCGAACGCTCCGATGGTAGCCAGACCGTAGCTAAGCAGGTAGAAAGCAACAGCACCCGCGGAACCTGGGGTCAGGGCCAGGACGCCGATCAGGATGAAACCTGCGTGCCCAATGGATGAGTATGCGAGCAGGCGTTTCATGTCCCACTGGACTAGAGCGCCGGCAGTACCAAAGACGATGGTCGCAGCCGCCAGAATGGCCAGCACCATGCCGAAGTCCCACTTCAAGTGCCCGGCAACGGAAACGTAGAACCGTAACAGCGCACCGAAAGCAGCCACCTTCACCCCCGCTGCCATGAACCCAGTCACGGGCGTCGGGGCGCCGGTGTAAACGTCGGGTGTCCACTCGTGGAACGGGAACACCGCCACCTTGAACAGCAGGCCAACCAGGACCATGAATACGCCGACTAGCAGCAGCCCATCCATGTTGGAGAACACAGGGATCGCCTGTGCTATCTGGCCAAGCCGCAGGCTTCCGCCTGAGAACCCGTACAGCAGCGCAGAACCCATCAGGAAGAAGGCGGAAGCGAAAGATCCCAGGATGAAGTACTTCAGGGCCGCCTCATGCGACAAGTCCCGTTTCCTGCGTGCGGAAGCCACAAGGATGTACAGCGGCAGCGACATGACCTCAAGTGCCACAAACATGGTTAGTAGCGAATCGGTCGCTGGGAACAGCATCATGCCACCCATGGAGAACAACGCCAGGGGGAAGAACTCTGAGCGCTGGTACTTCTTAGCGATCGACAGGGACTCTTCACCAGACCCAGGGCGGTCTGAAGGTTGGGCGGCAAACGCGCCATCCCGCATTTCAGAACGGTCCGCCATCACCAGCAAAGCCAGGAAGCCGAGCAGGGTGATGATGATCTGCATGGACACCGTTAGCGTATCGTCCACGTACTCCCCCACGACACGTGGGGCAACTAGGGCGACTAACCATTCCGTGCTGGCAATGATGAAAGCTGCCAGGACCACCAGCAGCGACCACACGATGGTGATCACGCGGCGTTTCGGCCCTTTAGCGAACGCTTCAATCAGGATGCCCACAACCGCGCCTGCCAGGACTACAATCACTGGCAGGAGTGGACCCCAAGAGATGTCGGGAGCCACGAACGAAGGGGTTTGGGCAGTCAAGAGAGTCACTTTGTGTTCCCTTCAATAGCTGCAGCAGATGCCGGTTGGTCTTCCATGGCAAACGCGCTTCCTACCACGACTTTCAAAGCCACCTCGTCTGAAACTTGGTTCAATGACCCGACCAGCGGGCCGGACCACAAGCCCAGAATCAACATTCCGGCCAACAGGGGTGCGACCACCCATTTCTGTCGGGTGTTCATGTCAGGCAGGTCAGCCTTCTCCGGGTTGATTGGGCCGGTGAAGATGCGCTGGTAAGGCATCAGGATGTACATGGCAGCCAGGATGACGCCAGTAACGGAGAACAACGCTACGGGGATCGAAATTTGCCAGGTCCCCATTAGCACTAAGAACTCCGGCACGAACCCGGATAGGCCGGGCAGTGCGATTGAAGCTAGCCCTGCAAACAGCCAGGTGCCAGCGATTACGGGGGTCACGCGCTGCATGCCCCCGTACTTGTAAACGGAAGCGGTCCCGCCACGCTCAATAAGGAAGCCGGAGATCAGGAACATGCCCGCAATCGAAAGTCCGTGCGCAACCATGTAAACCATGGCGCCCGTCAAAGCGATCTCGGAGCCAATGAAGATTCCCAGCACCATGAAACCAAAGTGGCTTACAGAGGTGAAGGACACCAACCGGAGAAGGTTCTTCTGTCCATTCGCAGCGAAACCACCCCAAATGATTGAGATTACTGCGAGTACCACGATGATGGTGCGCGCCTCCAGGGCGGCTGCCGGCAGGAAACTGACGGCCAACATGATCATCCCGAAGGTACCGATCTTGTCCAGAACACCAACCAGGATGACGGATGTTCCGGGCCTAGCGACCGCGGTCGTGTCCGGCAGCCAAGTGTGGACCGGGACCATGGGCGCTTTGATGGCGAACGCAATGAACAGTGGGATGAAGATCGCTAGCTGCCAACCAACGGTTAGCTGCGGCAGGGTGAACGTCAATGTGTCGTACCTGAAAGCCGCGCCGTCCGCCGCGCCCAATCGGGCGAAGATGACGACTAGGCCCCCCAGCATGACCAGCCCGCCAGCCAGGGAGTAGAGCAGGAACTTCATGGCGGCTTTCCGCTTCTTCTTTTCGCTGCCACGCCCATAGCGGCCCACCAGGAAGTACAGGGGGACCAGCATGGCTTCGAATGCAATGTAGAAGACAACCAGGTCGTACGCCGCGAAGATGACCACGATGAAGGCATACAGCGACATCATCAGGGCCGCATAACCGCCTGCCCGTTCCGGGTCGTCCCCATCATCTTTGGCGGCCGCTAATACCAGAGGCATCAGGAGGCCGGTCAGTAGCAGCATCACCAGGCCAAGGACTTTCACACCCAAGGACCAACTAACCCCGATGGGTGGCATCCATGCGTACGACTCCACGAATTGTGTGGCGCCGCTGGCGGACCAGTCAAAGTTGAACGCCAATGCTATGAAGCCCGCGAATTCAATCCAGGACGCCCAGAACGCTACCTGACGTCCGGACTTGCGCAGCCCTGGGATCAGCCAGATCGCGAGCGCAACCAGGACTGGGAAGGCCACCAGCAGACTAAGCCAGGGCCCTGTCGATTCCTGTGCGACCAATGCTGTGAGGTCCACAGCGGCCGGGATGAGATTTAGAGTTTCCACTTTTCCCCTCCGGCCCTTAGAGCCTAAATCCGAGAACGATCGCCAAAATAACCACTACTCCAACAAGCATGTAGGCGGCGTAGCTGCGTAGGTAACCTGTTTCTGTGGCTGCGAGTAGGCGGCCCAACTTGCGGGTCAGCCAGCCCAGCCCATTGACCGAACCGTCGATAACGTGCTTGTCGGTCACTGTGACAGCCTGCATGGTTGCAACTGACGGGGCTTCGAAGACAGCCTGGTTGAACTGGTCTTGGTAGAAGTCTTCCCTTGCTGCCCTAACGAACGCATTGCCCGTGGGAGCGGTTTCGGGAACCGGCTTCTTCGCATAGATGGACCAGGCAATGAAAGCTGCAATCAATACCAGCACCAGGGTGCCCAACTGGATCGCCCACTCTGACATCACAGGATCCTTATGTACTACCTCTCCCACCGCCGGCGTTAGCCAGGTGAAGAAGATGTCGTTGATGGACAGCAGTAGACCCAAGAACAGTGCGAAGAATGCCAAGATAATCATTGGCACCGTCATCACCGGTTTTGACTCATGCGGCTGGACGGGTGCGCCCTCCACATCCTTGGGCCAGCGGGCCTTCCCACTGAACGTCATGAAGAAAACGCGTGACATGTAGAAAGACGTGATGCCGGCGGCTGCCATTGCGGTCAGACCGAACACCCACCCCATCCAAGGGGCGTCCATGTTGCCGAAGTTGCCAGTGGCAAACGCGGCCTCAATGATCCGGTCTTTAGACCAGTAGCCGGAGAAGGGTGCTATACCAAGGATTGCTAGCCAACCAGCCATGAAAGTCAGCCAAGTAACTTTCATGACCTTCCGCAGAGCACCGTAGCGTCTCATGTCCACTTCGTCATTCATGGAGTGCATGACGCTACCAGCCCCTAAGAACATGAGGGACTTGAAGAACCCGTGCAGCAGCAGGTGGAAAATCGCGAACGTCCAACCAACCGGGCCCAGGCCTGCACCCAGCATCATGTACCCAACCTGGGACATGGTGGAGGCGGCCAGCGCCTTCTTGATGTCGTCCTTAACCGTGCCGATCAGTGCACCCAGGAACAGGGTGACGGCGCCAACCACGGCGACAGCCGTCATCGCGACGGGAGCTGCCATGAAGATGATGCCGGAACGGACTATCAGGTAGACGCCTGCGGTCACCATGGTGGCCGCGTGAATCAGAGCGGACACCGGAGTGGGGCCCGCCATGGCGTCACCAAGCCAGGCTTGAAGTGGGTACTGCGCTGATTTCCCGGTTGCCGCCAGTAGCAGGAACAGACCGATCACGGTTGCGGTCCCCTGCCCAGCGGCAACGACGCCCTCGTTCACCACCTGGAAGTCTGTGGACATGAACGCTGCCACCATAGCCATCATGGCGATGAGGAAGCCCATGTCACCAACCCGGTTCATGATGAAAGCCTTCTTAGCGGCGGTCGCATTTGCAGGCACCTGGTTCCAGAAGCCGATCAGCAGGTAGGAGCTAAGTCCCACGCCTTCCCAGCCCAGGAACATGGTGACGTAAGAGTCGCCCAACACCAGGATCAGCATTGCTGCAATGAACAACGCCAAATAGGCGAAGAAGCGGCGCCGGTCCGGATCGTTTTCCATGTAACCCACGGAGTAAACCAGGATCAGTGAGCCCACGAAGGTGACCAGCATGACGAACGTCATGGACAGCGGGTCAACTAACGTCCCGAAGTTCACTTGCAGTTCGCCGGCAGGCATCCAACTGAATAGGAACTGCTGGAAGCGGCGCTCCCCAGCGGGAGTACCAAGCATCTGGAACATGATCACAACGCCGTAGGCGAAGGAGAACCAGGAGGCAGCCAGCGCTAGCCAGTGCCCCCACTTGTCCGCGCGCCGTCCCAGCAGTAGCAGCAACCCTGCGGCCACAGCCGGAACGACGAACAGCAACCAGGCATGCGATGCCGCGCCCGAAGCGCTGTGCACCGCAACAGGTGCGGTCCAGTCAGAGGAAGTAAATAAAGAATTCATGTGTATCCCTAGTTCCTCAGCTTCACGGCTTCATCAACGTCAGTTGAGGCCCTGGACTTGAAGATCGCAACCACGATCGACAACCCAACCACAACTTCCGCGGCAGCCACAATCATCACGAAGAACGCCATAACTTGCCCACTCACGTCCCCCAGCACTCGGGAGAACGTGATGAATACCAGGCTGGCTGAGTTCAGCATCAGTTCCACGCCCATCAGCGAGATGATGGTTGATTTCCTGATGAGGACGATTACCGCCCCAATTGAGAACAGCACGCCGGCAAGAACAATGTAGTAAGCCAGACTCACTGGTCGTCCTCCAAATCTTCTGCTCGTAGCTGGTTCAGCCCGGTAGGTGCCGCGTCCCCGCGCATACCCCAGGCCTTCGACTGTTCGACAGTCACGCCACTACCCCACATGCTTTTCTCCCTGTCGCTGCGGGCAAGCCGGAGCGATTCAGCAATGCCGGGTGAGACCGCACCAAGCGGTTTCTCCAGGCCACGCTGACGCAAAACACGCGGAACGGATTCTTCCACCACATCCAGCGTGTCACCGGCGATGGCCGGGTGATCCACAGCGTTACCCGTGGCATACACACCGGGGCTTGGCAGTTGACCAATATGGTGTCGATCCTGCGCAAACGCCTTCATCCGCGCCTTCGCAACTGTCTTCTGCGTCAGTTTGGGCCCAAGCAAGTCGGAGTGTGTCAGGACCACTGCCCCGACGGCTGCCGTAATCAGCAGCATCGCGGTCAGTTGGATGGTCATCCAATGCTCACCGAACAGTTCTGCAGCCAGTGAGGTGACCGGAACGTTTGAGTAAGGGTCCCGGTCGAATGTTCCGGGCCCAGGAACGGCGGACACCAGGACGGAAGCGATGAACATGCCCGCGAATGCGATTCCGAAGATCACTCCGCCAACAACATACTCGCGGCGCTGATCCATGTAACCGTCAGTAGCGCCAAGCCCGATCATCATGATGACGAACAGGAACAACATCAGGATTGCCCCAGTGTAAACAATGATTTGCACGGCACCGTTGAAGGGCGCTTCCAACATGAAGAAGATGACGGCCAAACCAACCATGACCACAACCATGGACAGTGCAGCGTAGGCGGCTTTGCGGAACAGCAACACCCCCACGGCTCCCGCAACCATGACCGCGGCAACCACCCAGAACAGGGTCGCCTCGCCCGGCCCACTCATAGTGGGCCAGCCCTGCATTGATAGCAGGCTCATCAGTTGGCCTCCTTCGGCTCAGAATTGGTTGCCTCAGCCGCGCTTGACGTGGCCTTGGCCGTTTTCAAAGACGGGTCATCCGGACGGTGCTCCCGCACCCAGTCAATCTGCTCCTGTGTCGCTCCCTTAACTTCGCCCTCGTAATAGTTGCGGTCGCTCATGCCCGCCACCATCGGGTGGGGGGCAGCAACCGCGCCTTCAGGCAGGGGCGCCAACAGCATGTCCTTGTCGTAAATGTCTTCAAGCCGCGTGTACTCCGCCAGTTCGAAATCGTTCGTCATGGTGAGCGCGCGGGTTGGGCAGGCCTCAATGCAGAAGCCACAGAAAATACAGCGCAAGTAGTTGATCTGGTAGATACGGCCGTAGCGTTCTCCGGGTGAGAACTGCGCGTCGTCCGTGTTGGAGTCTGCCTCAACGAAAATTGCGTCCGCCGGGCAAGCCCACGCACACAGTTCACAGCCGATGCACTTCTCCAGCCCATCCTGGTACAGGTTCAACTGGTGGCGCCCGTGGAAACGGGGCATCACCTGCGCGGGTGTGAACGGGTACTCCTCCGTTTCCGAAGGTCGGAAATGGGAAGCGAACGTCACCCCGTAGCCAGCTGCCGGCGCGAAGAAGCGACCCAGCGGTCCTTTCGGATCCTGTTCGTAACGCATCTGTTCAGGTTCGTTAGCCATCATTTCCCTCCTCAATCTGGGAAGCGTCTTCCGTGTCCACGGTCGCGGCGACTTTTGCTCGTCCAGCTCTTGGCGAGGGCGGCAACTGCTGGCCCAAAATTGGGGGCGCAGGGTAACCGCCAGCAAACGCGTCGAATGGAGCGTCCGGATCGACTTCGTCTTCCTCTTCCACCTCGTCAGGGGCACTGACAAAGTAGACGACTATTGCAATGGCTAGCACAACGCCGATCAGGATCGCGGCCACCACCAAGTAGCTTTCGCTGATCCACGCCCTTGAGCCCTGCAGGACGGACACCAGGATGATCCACACCAATGAAATGGGGATCAGGCCCTTCCAGCCCAAGTTCATGAACTGGTCGTAACGGAACCGCAGCAGGGTGCCACGCGTCCAGATCATCGCGTACATCAAGACCCAGATCTTCAGGATGAACCAGAACATGCCCCACCAGCCGTAGTTGACTGGGGACCAGTGGCTGAACGGGAACGGCGCATGCCAACCACCAAGGAACATGGTGGTTGCCACTGCCGACACGTTCAGCATGTTGATGTACTCACTCAGGTAGTACCAGCCGAACTTCATCGACGAGTATTCGGTCATGTGACCGGCAACCAGTTCACCTTCCGCTTCAGGTAAGTCGAACGGCAAGCGGTTGACTTCACCCACCATTGAAATCACGTAAACCACGAAAGCGGGTAGCAGCGCAAAGACCCACCAGGTTTGTCCCTGCGCAGCGACGATTTCCGAGGTCGACATGGAGCCAGACATCAAGAACACGGACACCAGAGCCAGGCCCATGGAAAGTTCGTAGGAAATGACCTGGGCGGAAGAGCGCACTGCACCGTACAGGGGAAGCGTTGACCTGGCAGACCAGCCACCAAGGACGACCCCGTACAAGCCCAGGGCGGTAATCGCCAGAATGTACAGCGCAGCCACCGGGGTGTCGGTGATCTGCAGGGGTGTGGAGTGCCCAAACATGGACACGTTCGGGCCAAACGGTAGAACCGCCATGATCGAAAACGCGGAGAAAGCCATAATGGCCGGCGCTAAGAAGTAAAGGAACTTGTCGGCCCTATCTGTCCAAATGTCTTCCTTGAACAGCATCTTCCCCGCGTCAGCCAGCGCTTGGAACAAACCCAAGGGACCCGCAACGTTCGGCCCCTTCCTAGTTTGCATCAAACCCAAGCCACGGCGCTCAACCCACAGGGCCATCACCACGGAAATGATCAGGAACAGCACGATGAACACGGCCTTAATTAAGACCAGCCACCAAGTTTCCTCCGAAAAGTTCGCAACCGTGTACTCCGGCACACTGGCCGGAATATTGGCCGCAATATTGGCCGCAATACTAGCCGGAGCCGCCTGCATTGTCAGGCTTATCACTGGGCTACCTCCCCCGCTTTGGTCACCGTCACCGGTGAGCCTGCCAGCCCAACGTCCTCTAGCAGCCCAGCACCCAAAGAGCACTCCGGCAGCCAAACAACACCGTCTGGAAGGTCAGCTTTCTCAATCGGCAGGCTTACACTGCCCCGTTCGCCGCTGACCGTGACAAGGTCGTCCTCAGCCAACTGCAAGTTATTCAACGTTGTTTCAGATACGAACGCAACCGGGATCCGTGCTGACTGAGCCAAGTCCCGGGCCCCGTCAATTAGCCTGCCCAAGTCCACCATCACCTTGTGGCTGGCCAGCACTAGCTGGTTGCCGTCCTCCACCTCCGGTGCTGGGACCTGCTGTGTTTCGACCGCGCGGGGAAGTCCCATGCGTTGGCCGCGCCACAGCATCCGCGGGTTCACGTCCCGGTAAACCTCATCCAGGCTGTCAACCCCCAAGTCCACACCCATGTCCCAGGCGATCATGCCAAGCACTTCTCGCTCCGGCATGGACCGCGATGCGATTGACTGACCGAAGGGACGCAAGCGGCCCTCCCAGTTGATGAACGTCCCGTTCTTCTCCGCCGCAGGTGCAACAGGTAGAACAACGTCGGCCATTTCGGCTATGTCGCTGAGACGCACTTCCAGGCTGACAACGAAAGGCGTATTCTCAATTGCCTTCTTCGCTTCAGCCGGGTCCGCCCAGTCGCGAATGTCCAAGCCACCCAAGACCAGTGCCCCCAAGTCACCCTTCGCCGCAGTCGCAATGATCTGCTCAGCATCCAGGCCCTGCTCCTGAGGTAGTTCCCCCCAGTCCATGGAATCGCGGGCATCTGCATCGGCGACCGTACGACCGAACGGCAGCAGCGATGGCAACAGCCCCGCATCAATGTTGCCGCGGTCGCCACTGCGACGGGGTACCCACTGCAGTTTCGCGCCGGTACGTTTCGCCAGGTCAGCGGTCGCAACCAGCAGGCCCGGGGTTCGGGCCGCGCGTTCACCAACCAGGATGATGCCACCTTCCGCCAGGGCGGTGAAGGTTTCCTCGTGCTGCCCACCTTCGCTAATTTCAGCGAGGACGGCCACCTCAGTACCCGGAACAGCCGGGATCAGGCTGGCGTCCAGCTTCTCGCTGCCGCGCGTCAGAATCGGGCCGACCGTTGTAGTTGACAGTGTTCCAGCGGTGAAGCCTTTGCGCATCCGCAGGAACAGGGAACCACATTCGTCCTCGGGTTCAAGCGCCACCAGCAGGACGTTTGGTGCTTTCTCCACGTCCTCATACGTCACCGCTAACCCCCGGCCGGCAACAGCCGCCCCCAGGAACGATTCTTCCTCGGCGCTCATCCGCCGCCAACGGGCATCAATGTTGTTGGTGCCTAATGCGACTCGAGCAAATTTGGACCAGCCCCACGCGTCTTCAAACGTGGCGCGGCCACCAGGCAGTAGCCCAATCCCCTTGTCCTTCGCCCCGGCCAGTCCCTTAGCGACCCGGTCGATTGCATCCGACCAGGAAGTGGTAACCAGTTTGCCGTCCTCACGGACCAGCGGCAGTTTGATCCTGTCATCCTGCGTGTACCAATTGAAAGCGAAACGGTCCTTGTCCGTAATCCACTCTTCGTTCACCTCAGGATCATTCCCTGATAGGCGGCGCATGACCTCACCGTGGCGAACATCCACCCTGGTCGCACTGCCAGACGCGTCGTGTTCAGACACGGAGGGGGTGCTGGTCAAGTCAAACGGGCGGGCCCGGAACCGGTAGGTGTTGGACGTCAGGGCCCCAACCGGGCAGATTTGAATGATGTTGCCGGAGAAGTAGGAGCCGAACGTACGGCCCGACAGGTCCTTCTGGGAAGTTTTCACCGGGCCGGAGTAGACGGAGGAAATGATCCCTTCCTCACCGTACGGTCCGGAAATGTCAGTGCGCTCAGGCCCGTCGACCCCGTCCATGTGGAAGTCCAGGACCTCCGCATCGAACGTGCCAACCTGCTCACCCATAAAGTTGTGCTTATCTTCCGGTGAACTGCCACCACCACGGCCCTGCAGTTCAATGAACACGTCGCCCGGAATTTCCTTACCGAACCGCACGCAACGCTGACACAGGATGCAGCGGTCGCGGTCAAGAAGGATCTGCGTGGTCAATCGCATCGGCTTCGGGAACACGCGCTTCGCGCTGTGGAACCGGGACTCATCCCGCCCATCGCTCATCGCCTGGTTCTGCAAGGGGCATTCCCCGCCCTTATCGCAGATGGGGCAGTCAAGCGGGTGGTTGATCAGAAGGAACTCCATAATTCCCTCTTGAGCGACGCGGGCCACTTCGGAAGTGACCTGCGTTTTCACCACCATGCCGTCGCTGATCTCAATCGCACA
>CAYFVT010000007.1:16890-33642 GCA_964346705.1 uncultured Actinomyces sp.
TCGTAGGGGAACAGCTCCCACGCGGGTGTTGTCATCCCAGCCTCGAACTCCTCACGGAACAGGGAAATAGCGGACCTGACTGGTGTCGCAGCAGCATCCCCCAAAGCACAGAACGAGCGGCCGAAAATGTTCGACGCAACATCATCCAGCAAGTCCACGTCGCCCTCGCGCCCCTTCCCCGCTTCCAAGCGCAGCATGATCTGCTTCATCCAATACGTACCTTCACGACAGGGGGTGCACTTACCGCACGATTCGTGCTGGTAGAACTCAGTCCACATGCGGATAGCGCGAACCACCGAAGTCGTTTCATCAAAGATTTGAAGAGCCCGGGTGCCCAGCATGGAACCCGCCGCACCAACAGCCTCATAGTCCAGGGGAACATCCAACTGCTCCTCAGTGAAAAGCGGTGTGGAGGACCCGCCTGGCGTCCAGAACTTCAGTTCATGACCGTCCCGGACCCCACCCGACATGTCGAGCAGTTCCCGCAGCGTAATTCCAAACGGTGCCTCAAACTGTCCCGGATTGTTCACGTGCCCGGAAAGTGAATAGAGCGCTGTGCCCTTTGACCGTTCCGTCCCCAGGTTTGCGTACCAGTCCGCAGACTCACGGAAAGCGAGTGCCACGTCAGCAACTGTCTCCACGTTGTTCACCACGGAGGGACGTGAGTAGAGGCCCTCAACCGCCGGGAAAGGCGGCTTCAAACGCGGGTGCCCGCGGCGGCCCTCCAAAGAGTCCAGCAACGCTGTTTCCTCACCACAAATGTAGGCACCAGCACCAGCGTGAGCGGTGATCTTCAAGTCACCCAGCAGTCCCGCATCAGTCGCCTCACGGACCGCTTCCATCAGCCTGCGGTAAACGTGTACGACCTCGCCCCGCAAGTAAATGAACGCATGCTGGCAGTTGATGGCGCGCGACGCGATGGCCACGCCCTCAATCAGCAGATGCGGATCCGCCATGATGAGCGGAATATCCTTACACGTGCCCGGCTCCGATTCGTCGGCGTTCACCACCATGTACCGCGGCTTGCCATCATCAGGGGGCAGGAACGACCATTTCAGGCCTGTCGGGAAACCAGCGCCACCTCGACCCCGGATTCCAGAGTCCTTGATGAGTTGGACAATGTCGGCGGCCTCCAGATCATTGGCGCGCTTCAAGCCTTCATAGGCACCGTTGTCCAGCGCTGTTTGCAAAGTCCAGGAACGTTCTTTGTCCCAATTCTTCGTCAGGGCCGGAGTCAGCGGGTCCGGCTTCGTGAACTCAGCCATCACCTGGCTCCTTTCTTACCGTTCTTGTCCTCGGCTTCTGCTTCCTGCGCCGCGGAAGTTACGCCCGCTGCCTTGTCGGCAGCGACCTCTTCAATCGGGTCTTCCTTAGCTGCTTCCGCCGCCAGGTCGCTGTCCGTCAGTCCACCTTCAGCGCTGATCTCAACGGGAGCAGTCCAATCATGCTGCTTCGCAATGTTCAACCCGCGGAACGTTGATGGGCCACCACTGGGCCCCTCATTAGCAAGACCATCATCGAACCCAGCCAGGGTGCGGGAGACCTCCTTAAACGTGCGCAGCACGTCTGGTCCGCGCGTGGGGTGGGTGGGGGTACCGTCCTGCAGGTCCTTCACCAACTGTTTCGCAGATTCGGGTGTCTGGTAGTCGAAGTATTCCCAGTTCACCATGATCACCGGGGCGTAATCGCAGCCTGCGTTGCACTCCAGTTCTTCAAGAGTGATCTTCCCATCGGCTGTCGTCTCATCGTGGCCAATACCCAGGGTGTCTGACAGTTCCTCAAAGATCTGCTCACCCCCCATGATCCCGCACAGTGCGTTCGTGCACACACCCACGTTGTATTCACCGTTCGGGTGTCGTTTGAACTGCGTGTAGAAGGTGGCCACAGCACTCACCTGCGGCTGGGTCAAGCCAAGCATGTCCGCGCACAGTGCTATCCCATTCGGGCTGACGTAGCCGTCCTCCGACTGGACTAAGTGCAGCATGGGCAGCAACGCTGAGCGTGCATGCCCCTGCGGGTAGCGTGAAATTATTTCTCGCGCGTCCGCCTCCAGGCGTGCCTTTGTTTCAGCTGGGTAGGTCATCGGTCTACTCCTCCCGCAACGGGGTCGAAGGAAGCGAGGGCGACAACAACGTCAGCCAACTGGCCGCCTTCCGTTGCCATGGATAGGCCCTGAAGATTATTGAACGACGGGTCCCTGAAGTGGGCGCGGAAGGGGCGCGTGCCCCCAGCGGAAACCAGCTGGACACCCAGGATTCCCTTCGAGTGTTCAACCTGCTGGAAAACCTGTCCGACAGGGACTTTGAAGCCCTCAGTCACCAGTTTGAAGTGGTGGATCAGGGCCTCCATGGATTCCGACATGATCTCTTTGATCAGTGCGGGGCTGTTGCCCTGCCCATCGGCACCCACCGTCAGTTGGGCGGGCCACGCAATTTCCTTGTCCGCAATCATTACTGGCGCGCCCTCGGTCTCATCAAGACGCTTCAGCACCTGATCAATAATGCGCAGCGACTGGTAGCACTCATCAAAACGCACCAGCGTCCGGTTGTACGCATCCGAAGAGTCATAGGTTGGGACGTCGAATTCAAAGTCTTCGTAGCCGCAGTAGGGCGCATCCTTCCGCAGGTCCGTCTCAAGACCGCCTGCACGCAGCGAGGGACCCGTGACGCCCAGGGCCATCATGGCCGCCATGGAAAGGTGGGCAACGCCAATGAACCGCTTCTTGAAGATCGGGTTCTGCAGGGTCAGATCCTGCAGTTCGCCAATGTCGCGGCGAACCTTCGGAAGTAGCGACCTGATGTAGTCGACGGTGCCGGGGGGTATATCCATCGGTATCCCGCCAGGTCGGACGAACGCGTGGTTCATTCGCAGGCCCGTGATCCGCTCAAAAATCCGTAGGATCTCTTCACGACCGCGGAAGCCTATCGTCATCATGGTGGTGGCACCGAGCTCGTTACCGCCGGTGCCAATCGCAACCATGTGTGAGGCGATGCGGTTCAGTTCCATCAGCAGAACCCTGACCAGGGTCGCCCGTTCTGGAATCTGGTCGGTCACCCCCAGGAGTTTTTCCACGCCCAGGCTGTATGCAACCTCCTGGAAGAACGGGGCAACATAGTCCATGCGCGTGACGAAGGTGGTGCCCTGCGTCCAGTTGCGCACCTCCATGTTCTTTTCAATCCCCGTGTGCAGGAAGCCGATGTCGACGCGGGTTTCCCGTACCATTTCCCCGTCCAGCTCCAGCACCAGGCGGATGACACCGTGCGTGGAGGGATGGACCGGTCCCATGTTCAGAACGATGCGCTCACTGGAAATCTTGCGGATCTCATCCAGCACGTCTTCCCAGTCGCCGCCCTGTGCCATGACCTCCGGGTAGTCGTGAATGTTGGGGTCAGGACCGCCCGGGGTGGCAAAAATCTTTTGTTCGCTTGACATCAGTTGTAGGACCTCCGTGTATCGACGGGGGGAACCGTAACGCCCCTGTATTCAATCGGGATGCCACCCAAGGGGTAGTCCTTGCGCTGCGGGTGCCCCACCCAGTCTTGGGGCAGCTCAATCCGGCTGAGGCCAGGATGGCCATCAAAAATGATGCCCATCAAGTCCCAGGCTTCCCGCTCAGGCCAATCGTTGCCCGGGTAAATATCCACAATTGACGGGATGTGAGGATCATGGTCTGGGACCGCGACCTCTAGGAAGATGGTGCGGTGGTGAGTGAAGGACCTGAACGGGTACAGCCCGTGCAGTTCCCTGTCCCGGTCCCCCGGATAGTTCACTGCGCCAACACCCAAACACATTTCGAAGCGCAAGTCCTGGTCATCACGCAAATGCTGAGCAACCGTGCGCAGGTGCTCCCGGCGCACAAAAATAACTAGCTCATCATCCTTGTTGACCACGACTTTCTCAATAACCTCGCCCGGTTCCAGACCGTCCTCTTCAAGTAGTTCTTCGAGGACGTCAACGGCCTCATCAAACCACCCACCGTAAGGGCGCGGGGTTGCCCCCGGCAGTGCGAACGTTTCAATCAGGCCGCCGAAGCCAGTGGTGTCCCCATCATCGGTGACACCGAAAGATCCGTGGCGAACCGAAATTACTTCCGGCTGAGCAAAATGCGCGGGGGGTGTCTGCAGCTTGCCGTCCGCGTCCGGCTGCGGGAAGTCCACGTTGCTCATCGCAGCAGTCCCTTCATTTGGTGGGTTGGGGTGGCAGCCAAAGCGGCCGCTTCCGCTTTACGGGCGATCTCTTTCCGGTTCACACCCAGAGGTTCCTTACCGATCTGCTCACGCAACACCAGCACAGCGTGGATCAGAGCTTCGGGACGCGGGGGGCAGCCGGGCAGGTAGACATCTACGGGAACAATATGGTCCACACCCTGGACCACCGCGTAGTTGTTGAACATGCCCCCGGACGAGGCGCACGCGCCCATGGAAATGACCCACTTGGGTTCCGGCATCGAGTCATAGACACGGCGCACGATGGGTGCCATCTTCTGGCTGACACGCCCTGAAACGATCATCAGGTCCGCGTGACGCGGCGAAGCGCGGAACACTTCCAATCCGAACCGCGCCATGTCGAAGCGCGGGGTGCCAGCAGCCATCATTTCGATAGCGCAGCAGGCTAACCCCATGGTTACGGGGAACTGCGAGTGCTTCCTTGCCAGGCCCAGCACGCCTTCCATGCTGGTTAGACCAATGCCCGCGGGTAATTTTTCTTCTAATCCCATTTGGATACTCATCGGATACCTCCTTATACCCAGTCCAGAGCTTTACGACGAAGCTCGTAGATGTAGGGAACCGTGATTAGGGACAGGAACAAAAGGATGGAAATCAGACCGAACAGGCCCAGCAGGTTGAATGAGACGGCCCACGGGTACAGGAACACGACCTCAATGTCGAACACAATGAAGGTCATTGCCACCAAGTAGTACTTGACGGGGAAACGGCCTTCCTCAAGCCGTTGGGGTCCAGGGTCAATACCGCACTCGTAGTTCTGGGCCTTCACCTTGTTCTGCTGTTTAGGCCCCAGGATTGCTGACGCAGCCAGCCCCCCAATGGAAACGGCAAACGCAACCGCGGCCATAATCAAAAGTGGAACATAGGGATTAGTCATTTTCCCTCCCATGTGGGGCGCAGCCCCATGTCGCAGTCTGCATCATACTTTCGTCACCATCTTGGTCAGTGCTGAAATCATGCGGTCATCAATATCCCCACCGGAACGTTCATACCCGTCGGAAAGTATTTTGTTCACCAGCTTCATTAGCCTGCGGCGCGGCAGGCCGTGGTACGTCAAGAATCGCATAATCTTTGGTTTCTCAATGAGGGCGACAAATGCGCGTCCTAGCGAATAGTAGCCCCCGTAGTCAGCTTGTAGCTGTTCAGGATACGCGCTCATCGCAAGATCGAAACCGTTTTGAGTGTCCCGAGCAAAAGCGCTTCCCGCAGCGTCCGCCAGAACGCGCCCAGCCTTTATAGCCGGCGCAATTCCTTCCCCATTGAACGGTGAAACCATGCCCCCAGAATCGCCCACCAGAGCCAAGCCCTCAACGTAGTGAGGCTTCCGGTTAAACGACATTGGCAGGGCCGCGGATCGCAGTGGACCCACTTGATTTTCGGGGGTGAAACCCCAATCTGGGGGAAGGTGAGACACCCACTGTTTGAACACGTCCCGGTACGGCAGGGAAGTTGACTTCGCATCTGAAGAAACCGAGCCTAAACCAACGTTTACCAGGCCGTTACCGAGCGGGAAGATCCAGCCATACCCGGGAAGCAACTCGGATTCGCCGGGGGTGCCGTTCCACAGTTCCAGGTGCGATTCCATCCACTGGTCGTCACTGCGGGGTGACTTGAAGTAAGTGCGGGCAGCAACCCCCAAAGGGCGCCTGTCCTTCTTTTCAATACCCAGGGACGTTGCCAAACGTGCCGCGACACCACCCGCATCAACAACTAGCCGGCCGGTGGCTGTCACCATCTGTGCGTCTTTCCCGCGTCCTACGCGGGCTTGGACCCCGGTCACCCTGCCAGTTGGTGAACGTAGGGCTTCCGTCACCATGTGCCCTTCGTAGAGGCGGGCCCCCGCCCTTTCGGCCTGACGGATCAGTTCTTCGTCTAATACCGCGCGTTCGCGGGCCATGCCGTAGCCGGGCATTGTCGTTTGCTCCGGCCATTCAAAGTAGATTTCGTTGCCGCCGCCAATGACTCGCAGACCCTTGTTCCGGTTCCACGTACTCATGTCCATACCCATGAGGCTCAGTTCAGCCACCGCGGCAGGGGTCAGCCCATCCCCGCAGACTTTGTCGCGAGGGAATGTTGCCCGGTCCAGGACAGCTACGTCCAATCCCAATTGGCTCAAATGGTACGCCGCTGAAGCACCAGCGGGACCGGCGCCAACAATGATGACGTCCGCCTCAATATGAGAGGCGCCCCCACCTGTCACCTATGTCTCCTAAACCCTTCGCCTAGCAACCCACCAGTCGGGGGACCGCTTTGCCCTTTTGTGCGCAACCAGCCTATCTGTCCCACGCGTTCGGCGCGATGTCCGCTAAATGCCAAGGTAAATGCCGTCTCCGGCTGCGCGTTCACCAACGAAATACACAAGCAGGCCGTATCTAATTTACGTTTAGCGTTTAAAACCCCGGTGCAAGGCGACAGTGCCGAACGTTAAATTCCGGTAGGACACGTCCACCCACCCTGCCTGCTGCATCAAGCGGCCCAGGCTTTCTTGGTCGTGCCATTCCAGAATTGACTCAGATAAGTAGTCGTAAGCGGCCCCCGCCGGGGAAGCCCACCTCGCGATGTGGGGGGAAATGTGACGCAGGTAAAGGTTGTGTGCCGGGCGTACAACCGCGTGCGGGGTGGAGAATTCACAGATAACCACCCGTCCCCCCTTCTTTGTTACGCGCCACATTTCGCGTAAGGCGCGGGGGACGTCCTCAACGTTGCGTAGCCCGAACGAGATGGTCACAGAGTCGAACGTGTCGTCCTCGAACGGGAGGTCCGTGACACTGCCCCAAACGAATTCCACATCCGGGAAACGCTCCTGCCCCACCTTGATCATCCCGCGGGAAATGTCGCAGGCAACCACTTGGGCACCGCTGGCCTGCAACGCGTCGGCTGAAGTCCCGGTTCCAGCAGCCACATCCAGGATGTGTTGGCCTGGTCGGGGGTCCAGGGCACTGTAAACAGCTTTGCGCCACAGCCGCACTTGACCGAAAGAAAGCAGATCGTTTGTAATGTCGTACCTCGGGGCTACCACGTCAAACATGGCAGCGACCTGCGCGGGGTCCTTATCCCGGTCAGCCCGGACTTGATCCCGGCCAGGGGAGCTGCCAGTGAGGTCGCCAGTAAGGGCGTCAGCGGAGTCGTTTTCGTTCATGCCACCATTGTTCCAGCAATGTTCCGGCAACTGGTAGCCGGAGGCAATCACGGCCCGCTTGTGCACAACTGTCCTTCTTGGGAAAGGTGGGCTAGCAGACTAACGTGTCTAGTAAATCTGTACTGCCTAGTTCTTAATATGGAACCGAAGTTTTGGCCAAGGAGTCCCATGACCCCCACTCCCCCAGACGCGAACCCGACCGTCGAAGCACAGGAACAACCCGTAGCAGCGCTGCACGTGCGGGCATTGCGTCTAGACGTTGACGGTGACCTGCTTGATTTTGCTCCTGACGGGTCGGACCTGACTACGTGGCTGGGGCCGGACTTGCAGGTGGTGGGGTGGGGCACGGCCCTGAGGCTAGAGTTTTCCGGTCCCCGCGCCATGAGGGACGCGGCCCGAACCTGGCAGGCGCAGGTCGCTGCCACCGTTGTGGACGGCCCTTCTGGGCCACTGCAATGGCCAGTTGCTTTGGCGTCCTTCGGTTTCGCTGCAGCCACTGTTGGCTACGTTCTGGTTCCCGCCGTGACCCTAGTCCGCAAGGATGGGAACACTTGGGTGGTGACCGCGTCAAGCAGCGACGCTCCCGATCCTGCCGCTAGTCTTCCCCCGTCCCCAACCACACCGACCGCCCCCAGTGGCCTGTGGACCGAACCTGGGCGAATGACGCAGGGCAAATGGAAGGATGGTGTGCGCCGCCTGACCCAAATGCTGCAGTCAGGCGCGGCCTCAAAGGTGGTCATGGCCCGCGACATCGTCGTCTCAAGTCCAATGACCATTGACCAGCGGTACCTGGTTGACCAACTGCGTGAACGTTACCCCACCACTTGGGTTTACGACGTTGAAGGCCTGGTGGGGGCAACCCCAGAAATGTTGGCTGCCCTGCGCCAGGGTAAGTTCGTTTCCCGTGTGCTGGCAGGGACTTCCGCGCCGGGTGAGGGCGAAACCCTTCTAGCCTCCGTTAAGAACCGGACTGAGCACCATTTGGCCGTTGAATCAGTGGCACGCGCTTTGGCACCCCTGGCTCGCCAGATGAGCGTGCCGACCGAACCCAGCCTGCTGGACCTGCCGAACGTCACGCACCTATCCACCGAAGTGGAAGCGACCGTCACCGAAGGTAACGTTCTGGACATAATTGACGCCCTGCACCCCACGGCCGCTGTATGCGGGACGCCGACCAGCCTGGCATTCGACATTCTGGAGGACATCGAAGGCACTCAGCGGGGCCGCTACTCCGGCCCTGTGGGGTGGGTGGATGGAGCTGGGGACGGTGAGTTCGGCATCGCGCTTCGTTGTGGACAGATAAGTGAGGACGGACACCAGATACGGGTGTTCGCTGGTGGCGGGATCATGCCCGATTCAATTCCCGACCTAGAACTGGCTGAGACGCGCGCAAAAATGCGCCCCGTGCTTCAAGCCCTAGGCATGGAGGACTAACGTTCCTGCAGCACCACGGGAACCTGCAGGACCTGGCCGTCGCGTACGACCTCTAAGGTAACTTCGTCACCCGCACCGTGGCGCCGCACGTAACCAGTCAGGGCTGGGCCGGATACTACCGAGCGCCCTTCGATGCCGATGATGACATCCCCCACCTGCAAGCCAGCTTGGTCGGCAGCCCCACCCGAAGAAACGGCGGCAACCTCCGCACCTAACCGTGCAAGCTCCTCAGTTTGGACAGCGCCCGTGCGGATTTCCACGCCCAGCAACGCGTGGCGGACCGAACCGGTTTCAATAATCTGGGTGACCACCGCAGATGCCAAGTCGACGGGGATCGCGAACCCCAGCCCGATAGAGCCCATTTCCGAAACGTTTGACCCTACCGACGCGATGGATGAGTTGATACCGATTACCGCCCCTGTTTCGTCAAACAGTGGCCCACCGGAGTTGCCCGGGTTGATAGAAGCGTCTATCTGGATGGCGTTCGTGACCACAGTTTCGGCCTCTCCACCGACCCCGTTACTGGTCGACTGCACAACGACAGGCCGGTCCAGAGCAGAGATGACGCCCGTGGTGACCGTGTCCGCCAATCCAAGTGGGGATCCGATTGCCATTACTGGCTCCCCCACCCGCAGCTCCGCCGAGTTTCCCGCCCGCGCAGCAACCAGGTCAGCAGGCGGATCTGTCAGAAGTAGAACAGCCAAGTCCGTTGTCGGATCAGTTCCAACCACTTCCGCTGAGAACATCCTGGAATCGTTGGTTGTGACCGTGATGGAGCCGCCATCTATGGCTGGGGCGACTACGTGGTGGTTGGTGACGATGTGTCCGGCCGCATCGTACACAACCCCGGATCCCGTGGCCCCCTCCGAGGTTCCGTCGACCATGATTGACACAGTCGCGGGGCTCACAGCAGCGGCAACCGCCTGCCAATCCGGACCCCCAGGTGCCACCGGGACAGGGTCAACAACTTCGACGTCTTCTGTTGGGCCGCTTTGTCCGAAACCTTCCGGGGACAGGTCGGCGCCGTTGGCACCCAGAAATGATTGCGCCCCAACCAGTCCAAGGACTGCGGACACTGAAACTAAGCCCGTGATCACCATTCCAACGATCAGACCGGTCCAGCCGGGCCCCTTACGTTTTTGGGGGCCAACCACAGGTGGGTCCTGGAAGACCGCGTTGTCCACCACAACCCGTCTGGAAGGGAAAGGGCTAGCGGCTGCCGCAGGCGAATGCTGCCGGGCCGCAGACCCCGCCATTGTTGCTGCCTCCGGCCCCACTTTTGATGCCACATCCGGGGTTTGGCCCGCCCTGGGCACAGTTTGCCCTGCAGGTTCTGCTGGCGGTTCCATTGCAGGTTCTACTGCGGGTTCTGCTGGCAGATGTGCGGGGGGCTCCACCTCAAGGTCCGCTTCGGACTCCGATCCAGCGCCAGGCTGGAAACGCGACCCGGTTGAAGCCCCGAACCCGCCCCCCGCTCCGGGTCCGGCCTCAGCGGGATGGGGGGTCTCAGGGGGATTTGGAGTGCCGCTACCGGCAGCACCCATGTCTCCGGCGCGGTCGTCCGGCGCCCTAAACTGCCATGGGTCTTGACTCATGGTGTCTGCCCTCCCGTTTTCCCACCCGCCAAGCGGTCACCTGCAAACGCATCCGGACGTGCCAAGCCCGCCATGGCGCTGGCCGCCCGCTGTTGCAGCAAGCGCAGCTGGCCAGCGGGGCGCGGAAGGATCAAGTGGAGTATTGACCGACCAGTCACCGGCTGCCGCAGTGCTTGACGCAGCTGTTCAATTGTAGTTACGGACTCAGACTGCCATCCGAACGCTTCAGCTGCCAGGACCACGTCGGCGTTTTGGCGTACCGCGAACATTCTCTCGTACAGGTCGGGGCCAGCCGCGCGGCCATGCTCCAGCGACTGGAAGATGGAGCCACCCCCGTCATCAAAGACAATGATCTGCACGTCCTGTTCCCCCTGCGGGCGCGCCGCAAGCGAAGGCAGATCATAAGCAAACGTCAAGTCACCCAGGACAACGCGGATCGGTCTTGCGGTTACGCTCTGGTGTCCGAGGGCGGAGGCCACCGTGCCGTCGATCCCCGCCAGACCCCGGTTTGACTGCACGCGTTCCACCCCTGGGCTGGGGGCTGCAATTTCAAAGGCGCGGATAGCGCCCGAAGCGCCCAACCACAGGTCCGCCCCTGCTTCGCCCCGCCAGATGGTGCGGGCCACTTCCAGCTGCGTGAATTGGTCCGCCTCTTCTGCTAGCACGTCTTCAACGACTTCGGCGTGGCGGCGCCAGACGGGCAACCAACCGACGGACCTGTCCCCCACGGGGGGTGCAAGCCGCTGGGTGACCACGGTGGCAGTACCCGCCGGGTCCGGCCAGGGGGCACCCCCACTCACGACTACTTTGCGCACATCTTCCCTGGCTAGTAGCGCTGTCAGAGGTCGGCTGAGGGTAGGTTTGCCAAGGACGACAACCTGTTCCACTTGGTCTGCAAGTGTTGGCACCACCCAGGGTGCGTGGGGGATCCAGTTCGGTAAGTGGGTCAGACCCGAAGAGGGCTCAGCCAGAAGGGGCACCCCAATTCGTGCCGCACCCGACACGAGGGCTGCGGCCTCAGCGCGGCGCGGCTCAGTCCCAATGTCACCCGCAACGATGACTGTCCGCAGACCGGGTTCAACCGCGCTATCCCATTCGGGGGCGCACCCTTCGGGAGTGAGGAAACGGGGGACGGCCGGGGCGCGCTCATCAACATTCAACGCAATGGTTCCCTGCCCTGGCACTAGGGGCTCGCGGAATGCCACGTTCAAATGCACTGGCCCCGCCTGCCCGGAAACGCCTTTCGCTGCCGCTACCAGGCGTGTGACCTGCGTACTCACCCCGTGTAAGAGGGCGGCCCCGGCAACTTCAAGCGCAGGAATGCTGGCGTCGGCAACCACTGTCGGCCCGAACAGTCCCATTTGCTCAGTGGTTTGAGATGCCCCGGTCCCCATGACCTCAAAGGGGCGATCGCTGGTCACCGCGATCAAGGGTAGGCCCGTGTGTTTTGCCTCTTCCAACGCGGGATGCAGTTCCGCAGCCGCCGTGCCAGACGTGGTCACCACAGCCACCGGCGCACAGGTTGGGTCAGCCCGCATTGCCCCTATTGCCCAGAAGGCTGCGCCCCGCTCCTCCGCGAAAGGGTAAACCCGCACCCTCCCTGCCTGCCGGTAAGCGTCCAAAACGTAAGCGAACGGGGCGTTACGCGAGCCAGGGGAGAAAGCGAACCGCCGCACCCCCATTTCCACCAAGGTAGCGACAACGCGCTGAGCCACTTGGATGCTGGGATTTTCTGGGGTCACTTTCCCTCTTCCCATTCGCTCAGGCCCATGGCTGCCGCCATCGCTTCCAAACGTTGGGCCCACTGGTCCTTCAAGGTATTGTCGGCGCCGCGGGCAGTTTTCGTCAGCTCTCCCCCGCTGATGGCCCTGGCACGCTCAGCGGTGAAGCGGCCGCCCTCCGCAATTAGTGGCGCGTCCACCACATCCGCCGTGAACAGGGTCGCCGTGTTCAGCCCAGATGCGTACGCCAGCTGCGGCAGGGCCGCCGCCAGGCCCACCCCAGTTGCCAACCCAATAGAACTGTCAAGGGCGGAAGAGACCGCGGTAGGCAAACCCAGCTCTGCAGCCAACCGCATTGCGGGCCGAACACCACCAAGCGGGGCGGACTTGATTACGGCCGCGTCCGCAGCGTCCAGCCGGCGCACCAGCAGGGGGTCGTCCGCGCGTCGCAGGGACTCATCCGCAGCGATGGGAACTTCGGTTCGTCGGCGTAGTTCCGCCAGTTCCTCGGTGGTGGCGCAGGGTTGTTCCGCGTACTCCAACCCGCCAACGGGGTCGGCAGCGACGTTCAAACGTTCTAGGGCTAGGGCGGCCTCATCCACGGACCAGGCCGTGTTCGCATCCACGCGGACGCGTCCCGCAGCGTCGTAGGTGTCCCGCAAATACTGGGAGACGGCACGCACCCTGACCACGTCCTCGTCCGTTAGATAGCCAGGATCCGCGACCTTAACTTTCGCTGTGGTGGCGCCCGGCTGGCCACGCAAGCGGCGTAGGGCCTCTTCCGGGGAGCAGACGGGAACCGTGACGTTCACGGAAACTTCGCTCCGCAACGCGGCCGGAACGCCCCGCAGCGCGGCTTCCAAACCACCTGCCAACCACCGCGAGGATTCCTTCGGCCCGTAATCCCAGAAGGGGGACACTTCACCCCATCCTGCTGGGCCGCGGAGCAGTACGCCGTCACGCTGCGTTATCCCCCGGAACTTGATGTTCATCGGCAGGGCGAAGACGACAACATCTTCAACTTCGGTCAAAAGGTTCCGGGTCAGTGGACCCAAAACCCTTTTGGGTAGTGCGGACAGGGAGGCGGAGGCAGAACTAGTCACCCCACCATCCTAACCGGCAAGCCAACGCAGCAACTGCCACCAAATTGGTTGCCGGACCCGGGGGGTCCCCCCTGTCCGCACATGGATTTATTCGGGCGCGCTACCGCTTCCCCAGGATCCCGTCCCCACCTTCCACGTTAAGCAGGGTCCCGGTTATGTAGCTTGCCTGCTTGGAGCACAACCACACCGCGGCGGCCGCCTGCTCCTCAACCTCTGCCATTCGCTGCATGGGAATGCTTGCAACGGCTGCCTGATACTGGTCGGGGGAAGACTGCTTCCAGGCGTTCAGTGAGGTAGTTAGCGTGGCACCCGGACAAATTGCGTTCACCCGGATCCCTTTCGCGGCGTACTCAAGGGCAGCAGTCTGCGTCATCCCGTTCACAGCCCACTTAGAAGCGTTATAAGGGGACAGCCCAGGCGACCCGGCCTTTCCAGACATGGAAGCTGTGTTGACAATCGCGCCGGAGCCTTGAGCCTCCATTTGTCGTAACTCATGCTTCATGAACGCCATGGTGCCGTAAACGTTGAGGCCGAAGATCTTCTCCCACACGTCCCGGTCCTGCTCCGTGAACGGGATCACTGGCATGCCGCGCCCAGCGTTGTTGTGGGCGAAATCCAGGCTGCCCCACAGCTCAACTACGCGCTGCACAGCAGCCTCAGCTGTTGACTCCAGTGAACTGTCGGCCACCAGCACCTCTACCTCACCCCCCAACTCCCGGATCTGCCGCGCCGTCTCCTGCAAACCCTGCTCATTGACATCGTTGAGTAGGACCCGCGCCCCCGCACGAACAAAAGCCAGGGCACTGGCACGCCCAATCCCATCCGCGGCGGCTGTCACCAGCCCGTTCTTCCCCCGCAACCCCAGGTAGTCGCCCATCTTGTCACTTTCCCTTCTTGGGTTTACAGCGGGACCTAGTAGATCTTCTGGGTGCCACCATCAGCCATGATGGTTTGGCCTGTCACGTACTGGGAGTCCTTGGACAGCAGGAACGCGACGACGGGTGCCACGTCCTCTTCCGGGTCCCCAAACCGCCCAAGAGGTGTTGACTGCAGGACCCTCTCATACACGTCCGGCATGTCAATCATCCAAGCCCTGGCGCCCTCCGTCATGGCGAGGGGAGACACGACGTTCACGCGGATCCCCGCGTCAGCCCACTCGTTCGCAGCCACCCTGGTCAGCCCGCGAATCGCTTCCTTCGCTGCGGCGTAAGCACCCTGAGCTACCTGACCGCTCATGGCTGCCCCCGAGCCGTAGTTAACGATGGAGCCCTTCGTTTTGCTCAACTCTGGGTGGGCGGCCTGCATGAACTGCAGGGTCGCCCAGAACCCAGTTCCGAAAGACAGCGCCCAGTCCGAGTCCTCCAGTTCCAACAGCAGCCTTTGGCGGGAAGCGTGAGCGTTGTTAACAAGCCCCGTCAGTTTGCCGAAGGTTTCCACCGCAAGCGCCACGGCCTCCTGGGCTACCTCTACCTGAGAGACGTCACCCGCAAGGAAAGCTACGTCCTCACCCAGTTCTTCGACTAGGGCCGCACCCCCCTCCTCATTCAGGTCAACGGCCAACACTTTCGCCCCCCGGCGCACCAAGGTCCGGGTGACAGCAGCCCCAATGCCTGCCGCACCGCCCGTCACGATTACTACATGTCCATCCAACTGTTTCATTTCATTTCCTTCCATCAGACGCTTCACTGCGCCTAGCTACTTTTCTTCCTGTACCTGTTGGCGTCACTATTCGGCCGCGGTCGGATCAGGCGCACCTTCGGGCAGCCAGTCACCTTCCGCGACTAGCTTGCTCTGAGCAGTGAAAGCCCAGATGACGATCAAAATGTTCAGTGCCAGCATCACCAGAATGATGATGAAAACAGGCACGTAACTGTGGGTCGCGTCGAAAAATGAACCCGTAAGCGGGTAGCGCCACGATGGAGGCGATCGCCAGACCCATGGATGCCAGTGAGTAGAGCTGCGCGTAGTCGCGTTTACCGAACAGAGCACTCACCATGGCGGGGGCCACCACGCCGTAGGAGGCGCCAACCAAGCCAAACAGTCCGACAGCGACAAAGACGACAGCAATGGAGCCGCTGAACAGTAGCAGGACCATGGAGACAATCCCCGTAACCATCGTGGCGATGGCGGTCACGCGGGCGCTCAGCACGTCAACCAGCCAACCCAGAAGCAGGGAGCCGGCCAGCACGCCGATCATGTAAACACTCATGGCGGTCCCACCGAACTGCTCCAACTCAACGTTGGCCAAGTGGTTAGGAATGTGTTGGGAGAAGGATGCGATTGCAACGGAGAAGAAGAAGTAGAGCCCCAGCAAAGGAAGAACTACAGATTTGCGGGCAACAGAGACCGGGATGCCTTCACCCTTGAGGGCTACGGCCTCAACAACCTCATCAGTGTCTTCCACAACGTCGGTTTCGCCGTCCGGCGCAACCTCGCTGACCATCTCCGTCACGCCCAGGGCTTCAATTCCCATTGCCTGCGGGGAGGGGCGCAGCAGAGCGATTGCGACAATGATGACGACTGCCATGGAGAACAGTCCGATAGCGAAGTAGGTGAAACGCCAGCCCTGGTTGGCGATCATGGAAGCCACTATCGGGGATGACACGGCCCCAAACAGGCCGCCAGCTGCGGTCAGGATTCCAAGCGCCAGGCCATTGTATTTCTTGAACCACTGGTTAATCAGCACGGGCCCCACGATCACGGTGATCATGGTCCCACCGATGCTCATTGGCACGGCCAGAATGTACCAGCCCCACACGTAGCTCATAGCGCCGAAAAGGGCTAATGACCCAGCCTGCAGAATGATCGACACGATGACAACCTGGCGAGCGTCATACTTCGCCATGAGCTTCCCACCAATGGGTAGGAACACAAGCGTCACGATAGCTGCCACGGAGAAGTAAAGCGTGAACGAGCCAACCGAGAAGCCCAGGTCAGAGACAACAGCGGGGATGAACAGTCCCGCCGTGTTGTTCAAGGTGCCCTTACCAAGCCCAACGATGATGCTGACAGCGACCAGGATCCACCACGCGTAGTGAATACCCTTTTTTTATTTTCGCCATTTCAACCTTTTTGTTAGCAGACGACCGCGGGCAACACCGCCCGCTTCAGGCCACGGGCGGCCCCCGGCCGGCCTGTAGCGCCCTCAGGATAGCCTCGCTACCGCGCGCCGCGAGTGGATCCCACCACAAACAACACCTCGCGGGGGAAGCCCGTGTGGGCTGGCGCCCGTTATAGTGGCCGGGTGATCTTAATTGCTCTTGTTTCCGGTGTCCTCGGCGTGATTATCTCCCTCGCACTGCGTCGGGACACCCCGCGCGCTCGCCAAATTCGGCAAGGTGGGGGCTTGGTCGACACCCAGTTCGTCCTTTTGTCGCTGCCAGGGTTTTCTCTCATATTGCTGGCGGCCGGCATCTTCGGGCTGATTGCCCCCGGTATTGGTGGCTGGCTTGGGGGCGCCTCATACCCTGTTGCGGGAGCCCTAGCGCTTCTGGCCCTGGCCGGTGTCGTTCTAAGCGTCATGGGGATGACCAA
>CAYFVT010000007.1:33742-43559 GCA_964346705.1 uncultured Actinomyces sp.
GAAAATGTCCCAGTCGAAGTCGACAGCCAACCCCCAACTGTGATTCGACGTTCCAGGCAGTGTCGTCATGTTAGGTGAGGCCGCGTGCGCGGATTCTTGTTGCGCGTAACTGCGGTAACCACTGATGACTGGCAGGTTATAGCCGAACTGTTGTTTGAATGCGGCGTTTAGTTCTTCTAGTTTCGGGATGCCAGCACAAGCTAACTGGTAGCTGGGGTTCCAGGGTATGTCACACAGCAGGCTGGCCGGCATGTGCCCGTTCTTCTCCTCAGAAAAGTCGGGTAGCGACTCAGCAAACCGGGTTTCCGCTTCCTTGCGGAGCGCCTTCGCGTCACTCACCTTGAGCGCGGCTTCCAGTTCCTTAGCGGAAAGTTTCCCCACGTCGATTCCCGCTAAGCCACTAACCTGGATCCGCTCTTCGATAGGTAAAGAAGCCAGAGAGCGTTCGAAGTTCTCTACTTTCTGGCGGATCTGGTCCCGGTCGGCTGGGTCCACCGCAGCTGATAGTTCCACCACGGGTTCCGCGTCCGCCGGGTCCGGCAGGCCACTGGCTGTCTCCGAATCCTCTTCCGGCGCCTTCCCACCCGCGGCGCCCGCCCCCGCGGTGTCCGTTTGGGTTTCCCCTTCGCCGGGTTTTTGCTCCGATTGGACGCTACCGGCAGCTTCAAGCCGAACACCCTCATTAGATAGGCCCTCGTTTTCCACTGAAGCGGCGGCCTCTAGAAGAGCGGAAAGGGGCACCTCACCCTGCTGGTAGCTTTCTAGCACAGCAACAGGGACGCCCTGTAACAGAACGTCCGCATCATCCTTGCAGGACGCGTCCAACGTCCGCGCCAAGTCCTCATGGGCGGCGACAAGCTCCGTGTCGCTCAAGTTCTTCAAGGCCTCGCGGTCCACCTGGTTCCACGACAGGCGCGCCGCCTTCACTACTGCCAGGTCGTCAAGGGGAGCGCGGAAATGCACCCGGACGGCAGTTGTCTCAGCATCAGCAGGTTCGTCCCACCCCCGCTGGGGAAGGAACGTAGCGAACGCCAACGCTTGGGTTGCACCTAGCCCCAAGACAGCAGTGACCGTAGCCGCGTAGCGCCAAAAGCGCTTGCGTGCCCCTGCCCCGTGTCGGTTCGCGTTGGGGCGCGCCAAATGCTGGGCAGGTGCCTGCCCGCGCGTGGACCCTTGCGAACCCAACCCGTCCCACCGTCTTTCCGCGATCTGCGGCCCCTAGTCTTGAACCCCTGGGGTTCTCCCCAGAGACCTCACTAGGACAGCCTTGATCGTGTGTAGCCTATTCTCACTCTGATCAAACACTACCGAACGTTCACTTGTAAAAACCTCATTTGTGACTTCCACCCCGTTCAGCCCGTATTCTTCATGAATCTTGCGGCCCAGGGTCGTGTTCAGGTCGTGCAGAGCAGGCAAGCAATGCATGAACTTCGCGTTTTCCCCTGCCTTTTCCATCAACTTCATGTCAACCCGGTACGGGGTGAGCATCTTTATCCTTTTATCCCACACTTCCTGCGGTTCCCCCATGGAAACCCACACGTCCGTGTGGACAAAGTCGACGCCTTCCACAGCCTGCAAGTTTTCGGTCACAGTGACCGTGGCCCCCGTGTTCGCTGCCCGTGCGCGCGCTAAGGCAATCGTTTCCTCATCCGGCCATAGTTCCCGCGGTGCAATAATCCGCACATCCATGCCCATCATGGCCCCCATGACCATTAGGGACCGCCCCATGTTGTTGCGCGCGTCCCCCACGTACGCGTAGGCGATCCTCTTTCCAGGGGCATGTTCCAGCATTGTCAGGGCGTCAGCCAACATCTGAGTGGGGTGCCACTGGTCTGTCAGGCCGTTGAATACTGGCACACCCGCATTTGCCGCAAGCGTCTCCACAGCCGTCTGATCATCCCCCCTGTATTCAATGCCGTCGTAGAACCGTCCCAGCACCTTAGCGGTGTCTTCAATGGATTCCTTGTGACCCATTTGGGAGGAGGCCGGATCCAAGTAAGTCGTGTTTGCCCCCTGGTCCGCGGCCGCCACTTCAAACGCACACCGAGTCCTGGTAGAGGTTTTCTCAAACACCAGGGCAATGTTGCGGCCCCGCAGGTACTGGGTTTCCGTGCCGGACTTCTTCGCCTCTTTAAGGAGCTTGCTTAACGTCAGAAGGTCCTGCCAGTCCTGGTCGCCCTCATCCATTTCCGCTAAGAAGTTAGCCCCGGGACGCAGCAGGTCGGTCACGTTCGTCATGGGCCGATCCTACCGACTAGGGTGAACGCATGAGTAGCCTCCCTTTCGTTTCGGACACATTTGATTCAGCCCGGTGGCGCAAGATCCGGGACTTT
Organism: uncultured Actinomyces sp.; assembly: GCA_964346705.1. Taxonomy (GTDB): domain Bacteria; phylum Actinomycetota; class Actinomycetes; order Actinomycetales; family Actinomycetaceae; genus Scrofimicrobium. The sequence goes on from CAYFVT010000007.1 coordinate 36,076, forward strand.
TCGGACATCACCTACCATCGGGGAATTTCGCGGGGGGACGAGGACGGGGCGCCGCGCGGCGCCGACCTGCCGTGGGTACGGATAGCGTTCGACCGCCCCGATTTACGGAACGCGTTTCGCCCCCAAACGGTGGATGAGCTGCTGGAAGCTTTTGAGGATGCGCGGCTGGATCCGACGGTGGCGGCCGTGATCCTGACGGGGAACGGCCCCAGTGCGAAGGATGGGGGCTACGCTTTCAGTTCCGGCGGCGACCAGAGTGTTCGCGGCAAAGACGGCTACCGGTACACGCCGCAGGTTGGGGCGGACGCAACTGAAACCTCGGAAGCGCACAACCAGGCCCGGTCCGGTCGTCTACACATTCTTGAAGTGCAACGGCTGATAAGGGGCATGCCGAAGCCAGTGATTGCCGCGATCAACGGCTGGGCTGCCGGCGGCGGGCACTCCCTTGGCGTTGTGTGTGACCTGGCGGTTGCTTCCCGCCAGCATGCCCAGTTCATGCAGACGGATGCGAACGTTGGCTCTTTTGATGCTGGCTACGGGTCCACGTTGTTGGCACGCCAAGTTGGGGACCGCCGGGCCAGGGAAATTTTCTTCTTGGCCCGCCCCTACACGGCGGAGCAGGCCGAACAGTGGGGGGCCATCAACCAGGCAGTCGACCACGAACAATTGGAAGACGTCGCCATCGGCTACGCCCGCACGATTGCCACCAAGTCCCCGCAGGCCATCCGAATGCTCAAGTACGCGTTCAACCTGGCGGATGATGGTTTAGCGGGCCAGCAAATGTTTGCCGGTGAGGCTACCCGCCTGGCCTACATGACGGACGAAGCGCGCGAAGGGCGCGACTCTTTCCTGGAGAAACGGGCGCCAGACTGGTCAGACTTCCCCTACTACTATTAGGGGGCTACCAGTGGCTGCATGCTGCTTAGGTGCCCGGTTCCAGTAGTCCCACGTCCCGCAGCATGCGGGACAAGGCGTTAACATTCTGCCCTTCTAGGGTGCCGACCGCTTCCGGCATTGCGTCCGCGTCCAACAGCCCGAGCAGGGTGAGGGCCGTCGTGAAACTGTTCGCGGAAGCGCCGAACCCAGTCACACCCTGAGCTAGGCCCGTGATGTTGGTTAGTTTCACCAAGTGATCTTGCTGTTCTTTGACGCCCTGCCAGTCACCGGCGCGGGCTAAGTGCCACATGCGCACGTAACCGGCAGGGTCCACGTTACTAATGTTGGGGACGATGCCGTCTGCGCCGCCTAACAGCGCGCCGTCAACCACCACTTCGTGCCGCGCCAACAGCGACAGGGGCGAACCGGCGGCTTGGTTCGCCAAAATTAGACTGCGGAAGGCGCTGGTGTCCTGGCCCGGGTCTTTCACCCCCTGCAACACCCCGTCTAAACCCAGTTTGAGCAGCATGTTGACACCCGAAACCGTTTGCACGGACGCGGGCAGGTCGTAAGCGTAAATGGGTAAGTCCACCCGCTGGGACAGAACCCGATAATGGTTGTCCACCTGGTCCGGGGTGTTCGCCCCGTAAGAGGACGCGGGTGCTGCGACCGCGTGGGCCCCTAAGGCGCGTGCGCGCCTGCCGTGGTCAACCATGCGCGTTGTTTGAGTGTCCATGACACCCACGATCACCGGAACGCGGTCTCGGGCTAATTCCACAGCCAGCTCGGTAACCTCATCGCGCCTCTCGTTGGATGAGAACGTGGCCTCCCCCGGCGAGTTGTTCACGAACAGCCCGTGAACCCCCGCGTCCAACATCCGGTTCACGATCCGCGTGAAGGAGGCGCGGTCCAGCAGACCACCTTGCGCGAGGGGAGTAATTACGGGAGGGATAACACCTGTCAAATGCATGGGTAACCTTTCCGGCATTGGCAGCGTTGCCCACCCACGGCACCCGGTAACTGTGCGTCGCGCTCCCCGTCCTTGCGGGGTTCGCCTGCCGGGGATCCATCGGATCTTCTCCATCGGGTGCCTGGTGACAGCTAGTGCGGCGGCCAGGGCTTCGTCGGTGCCAAATTGAGCCTTAATTCAGGCTACCACGGTGCCGGTTTGTGGTGTAGGCCTCAATTGGCGGGAGTTCAGCTAGTTGGGGTCCGCTTGGCTTGCCACAGCTTGCGCGAACCAGCCGGTGATGGAGGTCGGATGGGTGATCGCCGTTCCAACCACCACTGCCCAAGCGCCCCGGCCCATGACCTGAGCCGCCTGCTGCGGCGTGTGAACGCGCCCTTCGCAAATGACTGGTATGTCCGGGAACTGCGCAACCATTTGGTCCAGAACCTCCCAGTCCGGCCCAGCCGTCTTCGGTCGCTCCCCCGAATAGCCAGCAAGCGTTGTGGAAAGCAGATCAGACCCAGCTTCTGCGGCCATGCGGGCGTCTTCCAAACTGCCACAGTCAGCCATCACCAGGGCACCTTCAGCATGAACGGCTTCAACCGCCTCACGATAGGTGGACCCATCCGGGCGCTGTCGGCGCGTCGCGTCCAACGCCACAATGTCCGCACCCGCCAAGGCGCACGCTTTAGCGTGACGCAAGGTGGGGGTGATTACGATCCCCTCGTCGCCCTCTTTCCATAAGCCAATCACAGGCACTTGCACGCGGGACTTCACCGCCGCAATGTCCGCAAGCCCCTGGCAGCGGATGGCGGCAGCCCCACCCAGTTCCGCGGCCGCTGCCACCTGGGCCATTGTCTCCGGGTTGCGCATAGGCTCACCCGGGTAAGCCTGCACAGACACGATCAGCTTGCCGCGCAGCCCTTCAATCAAGTCCCCACTCATCACATTCACTCCCCGTACAGCTACGTAGCCGATTACTGGCCCATTTGTTCACGTGCGTATAGGGCGGCCCCCAGCAGGGGTGCATCCCCGCCCAGGTCCCCCAAAAGCAAGGGTGTCTGGGCAACCGGATCCATTGCCCCTGCCGCGAACCCTTCCCGCACAGCGTCCCACCACAGGGGGCCGGCGGCTGCGACGGAGCCAGACAGGATCACTGCTTCCGGGTCCCACGTGTTGCACAATCCGCCGATGGTCTCCCCCAAAGCGAAACCCGCCTGCTGCAGCACAGCCAAGGCGGGGCCGCCACCTTCTTGTTCTGCTTCTACCTTCGCTTGCGCCGCTATCTGCCGTCCGGACAATTCCTGACCGGTCTTAGCCTGGTACCGGTCACTGATTGCAGTCCCAGACGACACGGACTCCACGTGCCCGGTACGGCCGCAGGAACAGGGCAGCCCGGCAGCGGCTGGGTGCGGCAAATGCCCCAAATGCCCGGCAACACCATGGGCCCCGAAACGGGGACCAGCGTCGGTTACCAGCGCTCCGCCAATACCCGTCCCCACGCCCAAGGTCATGGTGGATGCATGCGGTTTCCCCGCACCCAGGTGGTGTTCACCTAACCCGTGGGCAAGAACATCCCCCAGAACAAAAGTGGGCAGGCCGGTTGCTTCTTCTAAGGTGCCCTTCAGGTCTGTGCCTGCCCATCCCGGCATCAGGTCCGTCGCGGCAGTGATGGTCCCCAACTCCGGGTCAACAACCCCGGCGCTGGCAACCCCAATCTCGGATACCGCTACCTGGGCCCCCGACAGTCTGGCCGACTGATTCGCCGCTTCTAGGGCGACCTGTTTGGCTAGCGCTATCACGTCAGCTAATACCGCTTGCCCACCGCGATGGGCAAGCGTGGGCACCTCAGCCGTGTGCAGCACTTCGTTACCAAGAACTACCGCCGCCACCAGACTGGTGCCCCCAATGTCAAGGGCCAGCGTGCAGGGCTGCTTCACTAGTCCAGCATCCCCACCCCGCGCAGCACGCCCTCAATAGCCGCGACGTTGTCACCTTCAAGGGTTGGGGCAGGCTCGGGCATCGTGTTCGTTTCGATTAGCCCCAGCAGCATCAAAGCCGTCTTGAAAGCGCCCACCCCCGCACCGAAACCCGTCACCCCGCTGGTGACTGCAGTTATGTTCATCAGTTCAACCAAACGGTCCTGCTCGTCCCGCGCCTTGTCCCACGCATCTTCCTGCGCCAGGTTCCACAAGCGGACATAGCCTTCCGGGTCCACATTCCCCAGGCCCGGTACCACACCGTCGGCACCGCCCAGCAGGGCGCCGTCTACGACGACCTCATGCCCCGTAAGAAGGGACAGTGGGGAGCCGGCAGCCCGGTTGGCTAAGACCAGGCGACGGAAAGAGACATCATCACCCGAGGAATCCTTGACGCCAGCCAGAACACCCTGCTGCCCCAGTCGCACCATCATTGCGGGGTCAAGTTTGACGTGCACTGACACGGGCAGGTCGTAAGCGTAAAGGGGCAAATCGACGGCCTGCGAGATCAGCGTGAAATGTCGCTCCACCTGGTCGGGGCCCCCAGTCCATAGAACGGTGCCGTCGCAACCAGACCGTCAACACCAAGGGCTTGTGCGCGCTCAGCGTGCTCAATTACCCGATTTGTTTGCGTGTCGATGATCCCGGCGAGGACGGGCACCCGCCCAGCCGCGAGGTCAACGGTCAGACGCGTCACTTCGTCCCGCCGCTGATCAGTGGAGAATGCGACCTCCCCTGAAGAGCCATTCACGAAAAGTCCGTCGACCCCCGCATCCAACATGCGGTTAACGATGCGTTTAAACGAGGCTTCGTCAAAGCTGCCGTCCCGGTTGAGGGGAGTGATTACGGGCGGGATGACACCTTTCAGGGACATGTCAAGCCTTTCTTTTTTGTGAGTTTCACGTTGCTATTCAGTTGGTTTCTTCAGGGTGAAGCAGGGAGGGAGCCGCACCCAGAAGCGTCTGGGTGTAAGGGTGCGCCGGGCTTTCTAGAACCTGCTTGGCGGGGCCTTCTTCCACGATTTCGCCGGAGTTCATGACCACGATCTTGTCGGACACGTACCGAACGGTCTGAATGTCGTGGGAAATGAAAACCATGCCCAGACCCAGCTCCTCTTTCAGGTCTGTCAGCAGGTTCAAAATCTGAGCGCGCACCGACACGTCAAGAGCAGAAGTTGGTTCGTCAGCAATGATCGCGTCGGGGTTCAACGCCAAAGCACGGGCAATCGCCACCCTTTGTCGCTGACCGCCAGATAGCTGGCCGGGAAGCGCACCCAAAACGGAGGTCGGCAACCCCACCAAATGGATCAGTTCCCTGACCCGGGCATGCCGTTCCTGCTTTGTCCCCACCTTGTGCACGATCAGTGGGTCCAGCAGTTGGTCCTCCACCGTCATGCGCGCGTTGAGCGCCGTGGAAGGATCCTGGAACACCACGGACACAACGCGCCCAATTTGACGCTTATCAGCAGCCGTGCGCTTCGTGACCTCCCGACCACGGAAGTAAACCTCACCCGAAGTTGGTTCTTGCAGTCCGCACATCACGTTCGCGGTCGTGGACTTGCCGGATCCAGACTCTCCCACCAGCCCGATTGTTTCCCCCGGCATCAAGGCCAGGCTGACATCCCGAACAGCTTTCACCTTGTTCGGGTTGAAAACAGAACCCGTGCGCGTGGTGAACGTGACGTCCACATCCCGCAGCTCAATGATCGGCTGCTTATCCTGCGAAACTTCGGGGGCGCTCATCCTTGCACCTCTTCCTTCGGGTCGTCACTTGATTTTTCTGCCGACCCGGCTGGGACGACCTCGACTTCTTGGTAGCCATGCGGCTCCGCCAGGACCGTGGCGTAGCTGTGCTGGTTTCCGACATCCACCAGTTCGGGCATGAGGTTCGGGTCCTGGTCGGGGTTAGAGGAGCGCGGTGCGAACCTGTCACCCTTCGGGAAGTCCCGGGGGCTAGGAACAATACCGGGCACTTGGTGCAGGCGGCCTGCCCCACCCTCAATAGACAGGACGGAGCCCAGCAGGCCCCGCGTGTATTCGTGGCGTGGGTCCGTAAGGATCTCCTTGATTGGCCCCTGCTCTACAACCTGACCGGCGTACATGACGGTGACGCTGTGCGCGACCTCAGCCACTAGGGCTAGGTCGTGGCTGACGAAAATCAAGGCGAAGCCCAGCTTCTCGCGCAGTTCGTTCAGCAGTTCAATAACCTGTGCTTGGACCGTCACGTCCAGGGCCGTCGTCGGCTCATCGGCAATAACCAGCTTGGGGTCACGTGTCAAAGCCATGGCGATCAGCACCCGCTGGCGCTGGCCACCGGAGAGTTCATGCGGATATGAGTCCAAAGTCCGTTTCGGCTCTAGACCAACCAGTTCCAGAAGCTCTTCCGCGGACCGGGTGCCCCCACGCTTGGTCAGTTGCTTCATTTGTGAGCGGATCAGCATCGACGGGTTAAGACTGGACAGGGCGTCCTGGTAGATCATCGCGATCTCACTGCCCCGCAGTGAACGCCGTTCCTTCGGCGACATTTTCTGCAGGTCCTTGCCCTGGTAGAAGATCTTGCCAGTAACATTCGACTTCGGGTCCAGCAGGCCCGTAATGGCCAGTGCAGTGATCGACTTTCCGGAACCGGATTCGCCAACCAGCCCCATGGTTTCCCCGGGTCTGACTGAGAAGGAAATGTGGTCAATCACGTCCACGTCGCCGTGGCGCGGGAAGCGGATGCACAAGTCCTCAACCTGCAGCAGTGGTGGGTCGTCGGATTCGAACTCCAAGCGGTCCGTCCGGCCCAGCTCGACCTCGCGCAACCGCGCCAACGACTTCTCCAACGCCTCCTCCTGCTCCTTGTGAGCGGCGACAGGGTCCAGCAGCAGCTTGTCGGCCTCCCGGTCCCCTCCGGTTGCCTCCGGTGGCGGGGCCTCCCCCTGGGGTGCGGCCACCATCGCGTCCGTCATCCCCTCCGACAAAATGTTCAAGGACAGGACCGTGAGCATGATCGCGAGCCCTGGGAACATGGCTTGCCACCAGCGTCCGGAAAGGACACCTCCCCGGGCGTCGGACAGGATGTTCCCCCACGTTGCCGTCGGCTCCTGAATTCCCGCCTGAATGAAAGACAGGGACGCTTCCAAAACAATGGCATCCGCAACTAGGACGGTCGCGAAAACCAGGATCGGGGCCAAAGTGTTCCGCACAACGTGCTTGAACAAAATCCAATGAGCGCGAGCGCCCGACACAACGGCGGCGCGGACGTAGTCCTCACCGTACTCGGAGACCACATTCGCCCGGATCACGCGGGTCAGTTGAGGAATGTAAAGGAACCCGATAGCAAAAATGATTGTGGTGACCGAGTTGCCGAACACTGAAACAAAAACGGCGGCCAACGCAATGCCCGGGAAAGCCATGATGATGTCCATAACCCGCATGGTGGTTTCAGACATGAACTTGCTTGTGACAGCAGCATAGGAACCAATGATCGCCGCGAAGAACAGGGCGAACACGGTAGCACCCATGCCTATGACCAGCGAATACCTGGCACCGTGAATCATGCGGGAAAGGACGTCCCGGCCCTTCTCATCAGTTCCGAACCAATGGTCTGAACTTGGGGCTTCACGCGCATTGAAAATCTCGAGCGGATCATGCGGCGCGATCAGCGGGGCAAAGATGGCGACCAGAAAGATCAAGGCC
>CAYFVT010000007.1:43569-44554 GCA_964346705.1 uncultured Actinomyces sp.
GATTTGACGCTTGTCGGCAGCGGTGCGTTTGGTGACCTCACGACCACGGAAATAGACCTCTCCTGAGGTGGGTTCCTGCAGTCCGCACATCACATTTGCGGTCGTCGACTTGCCAGAGCTGGACTCACCCACCAAACCGATCGTTTCGCCAGGCATCAAAGCCAGCAAGACAAGAGCGATCCGTGAAGCCACAGGCATGCTCTTCCACCGGCGCAGACGGACCTTGCCGGCGCCCTCTTCCATTTTCTTAGTCAATTTGGGACGCAACATCACACGGTCCTAATACGCGGGTTGATAAGAATGTAGAGCATGTCGACCACAATGTTGACGACAATGAACGCCAGGGCCACAACCAGGGTGACCCCCTGGACCAAGCTCGGATGGTTCTGCTGCACGCCTTGCAGGATTGACATTCCCATTCCAGGAAGGTTGAAGATGACCTCAATGACAACCGCGCCACCGATCAGGTAACCGATACGCAGTCCTAGCACTGTTACGGGAGTGATGAGGGCGTTGCGGAACACGTTCCGGGAAACAACAACGGGATACGGGACTCCAGCCCCCAGGGCCGTTCGGACGTAATCCTTGTCTAGCTCTTCAACCACTGCAGTCCGGATGACTCGGGTGAGCTGCCCAGCCACGGGAACAGCCAAAGCAATGACCGGCAACGCCATTCGCGCGGCCCAGCCACCTGGTTCCTCCGTGAAGGTTGGTAAAGGCCCCGACGCCGGCAACAGTGACCAGTTCGCCGAGAATAGAAGGATTAGAAGCACCGCCAGCCAGAAGGATGGGGTCGCGATGGCGGCCGTGGAAATCACGCGAATCACCTGGTCGGGCCAGCGGTCACGGTACAGCGCTGCGATGACACCCAGGATCACAGCAACGATGACGGCGACAATCAGGCCCAGAAAGGTCAGTTGCATAGTGATGGTGAACGCGCCGGCAACCTTGTCGGCGACAGAAGCTTGGTTCGCGCCGTACGTCC
>CAYFVT010000008.1:0-23023 GCA_964346705.1 uncultured Actinomyces sp.
GTGTCCCAGTCCCGGTCCTTGTAATCCGAGGTGTCTGTTCCCTCGATTACTACTGAGCCCGAGTCGTACCGATCCAGGCCGCCAACAATGTTGAGCAGGGTTGTTTTCCCAGAACCTGAAGGGCCCAAAATAGCGACGAACTCGTTATCCCGAAACGCGATGGACACGTCGTCCAGGGCAACTTGAGTGAAGTCCCCTGTCGTATACGCTTTTCGTACGTCTTGTAAATGCAGCATCCCGAACCCCCTACATGCCGGTCGGCGCTGTCTGTCGTGGGTAAGAGTATACGAAGAGGGCTCCCCCACGCGTTAGTTGCTGTTGTGCCAGCAGCGGACACGGCGCCAGTCGCGCTAAACTAGAAACGGAAGGGGAGATAAAGCCGTGAGCAGCAAGCTGGACCGAGCATTCCGGGCGGCGCCCCGTCAGGATTTCCTCCCTCAAGATCAGCTCCGCTATGCGGACCTGGACGCTCCTTTACCTATCGGTTTCGGGGTGACCAACTCTCAGCCCAGCACGGTGCGCGACATGCTCCAATTGTTAGATGTAGGGCCCGGTCAGAAAGTATTGGACGTTGGCTCGGGATCAGGTTGGACCAGTGCGCTGTTGGCGGAGCTGGTTAGTGATGAAGGTGCAGTTTTTGCAGTTGAGCGCATTCCTGAGCTTGCGGAACGGTCCCGGGTAGCTTTGGAGCCGCGGCCGCAAGTCAGCGTCTGCGTCGCTGACCCCGGCATCTTGGGGCTGCCGGAGCAGGCCCCCTTCGATCGGATTCTTGTGTCTGCAATGAGCCAGCGGGTGCCACCAGAACTTTTGGAGCAGATGCGGCCCGGGGCCGTGATGGTGATTCCGGTTGCCGGCCAAATGCTGCGCGTCTTCAGGGGCGAGGACCACCGTGTGGAAACCACTGCACACGGTCTCTATTCCTTCGTGCCCCTAATTTCAGGTTAGGCACCCAGCCGGGAAACAGAAGCCGGCCTTCCCCGGAAGAGGGGCCCGGCGGAAAAGAAGAGACCCGCTGGGGTTACCAGCGGGTCTTGTGTGGAGCTAGGGGGAGTCGAACCCCCGACCTCTTCCATGCCATGGAAGCGCGCTACCAACTGCGCCATAGCCCCTTCCAACAGTCACTTAGCTTACGGGAAGACAGGGCGGTCGGCCAAGTGCGGACACGTGGACCTCACCACAGTGCCATCCTCGCCATAGGATGCGCCTAGTCGACGAGAGCGCGAACCACAGGAACTGGAGCCGAAACCGGTGCGGGAGCACCTGCTGGCGCATCAGGCAATTCCAGGTTGATCCGCGGGCTGCGCAGCCACAACTTATCCAAAGCGTAAAAGCTTCTGGCCTCCGGAAGGAACAGGTGGACCGCGATGTCCCCGTAGTCGGCAATCAGCCAAGTAGAGTCCCCTCCGCCCTCCACACTAACCGGCGATAGCCCGACCTCCTCCCGCATGTGGGACTCAAGGGCCGACACTGTGGCACGCAAGTGACGCGGATTGTCGGCAGTGGCAAGCAGGAACGCATCAGTGAAAGGTAGGTTTCCCGAAACGTCTATCGCGATAATCTGCTCAGCTTGCGCTTCGGAGAGGGCGTTGGCAGCCGTTTGTAGCTGTTCCACAACGGTGGGTGAAGAAGTCAATCGATCTCCCAGATCTGTAAGACAAAACGACTCTCGGTCGTCCCGGCAAAGACGCCGGAGCACCCATCATCCCACATTATGGCCCGCCGTGAAGTGCATCACCCGACGTGAACGGTTGTGGCAGCCTTCCAAGGCTCCCCGCTTAACGGTAAAGCCCGTACTTCTGAATATATTGGACCACCCCGTCGGGAACCAGATACCAAACAGGCTTGTTCTCACTCACCCGCCTGCGGACATCACTGGAAGAGATTGCCATTGCGGGCACTTCCACCAACGAAACGCTGTCCTGCGGCAAGCCTTCCACGTTCAGGGTATGCCCGGGCCGGGAAACCCCAACAAAATGTGCGCTCTCAAACAGCTCGTCAGAATGTTTCCAGCTCAAAATGTCATGCAAAGCGTCAGCACCCGTTATGAAATACCAGTCGACGTCCGGTTCCTGAGCCCGCAAATCCTGCAGCGTCTCATACGTGTAAGTGAGGCCGCCGCGGTCAATGTCCACTCGCGACACCGTGAATCTGGGGTTGGAGGCCGTCGCGATCACCGTCATCAGGTAGCGATGCTCCGGCAGTGCTGACTCACGGCCCTGCTTGAAAGGTTGCGTCGCTGCAGGCACAAACACCACCTGCTCCAACCCGAAGTTGTCCATCACTTCGGAAGCGGCCACCAAGTGCCCATGATGAATGGGGTCAAAGGTGCCGCCCATGATCCCAATCCTGCGTCTGCGTTTCATGTCTCCCACGCCGGCCATATTCAGGCCTCCTCCCCCGGATCGGTCCATAGGCCCAGATCGCCCTCGTCCCTTAGCTCCTGACGGGCAGCCTCCTTCGCATCCATGCTGGCCTTGTACGCTTCCCGCCTCTCCCTGCGGGTTGCCCGCGACCAGTCCTGCAGACGCCTGTCCTCACCTCGCCTGCCGAGGAGTTCTTCCCCTGGTGCGACGCTTGGTTCCCAGTCAAAGATGACGCCGCCCTCAAGTGGGCCAATCACGACCGGGTCACCGGGCACAGCACCCGCGATGCCCAGCTCATCCTCCACACCCGCAGCATTTAGTCGGTCCGCCAGGTAGCCAACCGCTTCGTCGTTCCCGAAGTTGGTTTGCTTCACCCACAGTTCAGGACGGTCACCCCGCACCTGGAACACGGTCTCGCCCTCGTACTGAACTGGAGTCACCGTGAAACCAGTCCCGCGGCGGGCACCCACCGCCGGCACGGGAACAATGGGCCTGGGGTCCTCGACGTCCGGACGCAGGGCGCGTTCCTGCTCGACTAATGCAGCCAAGCCGAATGATAGTTCCCGCAGCCCTTCATGTGTGGCAGCCGAAACCTCATAAATCGGGTAGCCCGCCGCCTCCAGGTCGGGCCTGACCATCTCCGCTAAATCGCGCCCGTCAGGCACATCCACCTTGTTCAAGATCACCACCCGGGGACGCTGCGACAGGGGAATGTACCCCTCCACCTCCCCCAAGTCACCCTGGTAAGCCTCCAGTTCGGCCTCAATCGTTTCCAAGTCCTTGGCAGGGTCCCGTTCCACCTCGAACGTTGCCGTGTCAATAACATGCGCTATAACTGAACACCGCTCAATGTGTCGCAAGAAGTCGAGGCCTAACCCCTTCCCCTGCGAAGCGCCCGGAATCAGTCCGGGCACGTCCGCCACCGTGTAACGCTCATCCCCTGCCTGCACCACACCCAAATTGGGTACCAAGGTCGTAAACGGATAGTCCGCTATTTTCGGCCGCGCCTCAGATAGGGCAGCAATCAGAGAGGACTTGCCCGCAGACGGATAGCCGACCAGAGCCACGTCGGCAATCGACTTAAGCTCCAGCGCCACCCTGGCCTCTTCCCCCGGCTCCCCCAACAAAGCAAATCCGGGCGCCTTACGCGCCCTGTTCGCCAAAGCCGCGTTGCCCAGCCCCCCACGGCCCCCGCGGGCGACCACAACCTCCGCCCCGTGTGCCGCTAGGTCCGCCAAGATCTCGCCCCTAGCCGACTTCACTACCGTTCCCACGGGTACCAGCAGGACTTCATCGTCCGCTCGTTTACCGTGGCGGGTATCCCCCGCACCAGCAGCACCCTTAGCGGCCTTCCGATGGGGACGATGGTGATAATCCAGCAGAGTGTTCTTCTGGGTATCCGCCCGGACCACAACGGACCCCCCATGACCGCCGTTGCCCCCGTCCGGACCGCCCAGCGGCTTAAATTTCTCCCGCAACACGGACGCGGCGCCATGCCCCCCATCGCCGCCAGAAACCTTAATTTCCACTCGATCCACAAAATCAGCCATACCCCACCCTGTCCCACCTCATGGCCCCACACCAGCACGGGCCCCACGGTTGCCTAATCATAACGCCCGCCCACGGACAACCGGTGGCTGTCCCTGCGACCGGCCAACTTCCGGCCAACTTCCGGCCACCCGGCTCCCGTCAACCACGCCCGCCCAGAGCGCACAAAAAGAGGGGCACCCCGACCGGGGTACCCCTCTTTTGTAACTAAGTTTTCTGCCTGGACCACAGCCCAACCATTTTGGTCGGCCTGCGTCACCAGTAGCCCACCGGGCGGCAGCCCCGTTGCCTTTCTTCAGGCGTCCAGAACGCTGACGGAACGGCGACCGTGAATGTTACCGAACTTCACTTCGCCGTCAATAAGGGCGAACAGCGTGTCGTCCTTCCCCTTACCCACGTTACGGCCCGGATGGTACTTTGTGCCCCGCTGACGGACCAGGATTTCCCCCGCCGAAACCTGCTGCCCACCGAAACGCTTCACGCCAAGACGCTGGGAGTTGGAGTCGCGCCCGTTACGGCTTGAACCTAAGCCCTTCTTTGATGCCATTTCACACTCTCCTCAAAATCAAAATGCCTACCAAGAACCCGTTCCGCTTACCACGGCGGAACGCAGACCACACGTCAGGCGATGTCCGTAACCTTCACCACGGACAGCTGCTGACGGTGCCCAAGACGCTTGCGGTAGCCGCTCTTGTTCTTGTACTTCACAATCCGGATCTTGGGGCCCTTGGCATCGCCAATCACCTCGGCAGTAACCGTCATGTTCGCCAGCTTGGCAGGGTCTGTTACCGCCTTGTCACCGTCAACAATCATGACGGGCGCAAGTTCAACGGTCGACCCGACCTCGGCCTCCACCTTGTCAATGACGACAACGTCGCCCACAGCCACCTTGTCCTGGTGGCCACCAGCTTTAACAATCGCGTAGACCAAGATCTTGCCCATCTCTCATCGGAAACTGTTTGTCGCAAACCGGCACAGTGCCGGCTGCTAGCGCAGAACGCGCCGACTAATCAATCTAATGCAGGCCTCGCCGCCGAGGCAACCTAAAACGTGCTGACCGGCGGCCAAACGGCTGTGCTATTCGGCACTTTGGGTCCGGAACAGGTCCTGAACGGCCTGCCGAGCCTCCGTTTCCTTCCGTTCGCTTTGCCCGTCGGTCTGCGCCTGCTTGCCGCGTTGCCGACTGAACTTGCTGGTGTCAACCGGCCCGGTAACCACTGCCCGGCGAGGGCGGGTCGGTTTAGTGGCCTGCAGCTCCTGCGACCGCACGGGAAGTGTAATCTCTTCGACGGTGCGTGGAGGGGCTGCCGCTTCCGAAGTCGTCTCCGCTGCCTTCTTATCCCTGGCGGAAGGCTCAGCTTTCGCTGACGGAGCCTTCGCTGATGTGGCTTTTGCCGATGCGGTTTTTGCTGATGGCGCTTTTGCGCGCGGCGCGTCCAACAAAGAGTGGGCCGGGGGTTGCGAGCCCCGGTCGGCTGCCTGTTCCGCCTCCACCGGAGCGGGGTGTTCCTCTTTCTCCTGGCGCTGCGCGGGGGCTTGCTTCCGTTGCGCTCTGCGCGGACCCTTCTTAGGTTGACGTTCCTGTTTCTGCCCACTCTTCTTCGCTGGCGCCCGTTCAGGCACGTCAGCTTTGGGGGCTGGTGAGGCTTCCGCATCGGATCCATTCACAGTGGCAGCAGCGATTGCTGACAGTGCTGACTTAACCTTCTCATCCCCCACGTGCGTGTCCTGCTGGGCTTCCCTGCGCGGTTCCACCCTTGCGCGATCCTGCTGGCGACGGGCACGTGACTGCGCTTGCCCGGAGTTCTTCCCCGATATTTCCACGGGATGGTCGTGCACGATGAACCCGCGACCTTCACACACTTCGCAAGTGGTTGAGAAGGCCTCCACCAGGCCCTCCCCAACCCTCTTCCGCGTCATCTGCACTAACCCAAGTGAGGTGACTTCCGTCACCTGGTGGCGGGTGCGGTCGCGGCCCAAGGATTCGGTCAGGCGCCGCATGACCAGCTCCCGGTTGGATTCCAGCACCATGTCGACGAAGTCGATGATGATGATCCCGCCGATGTCGCGCAGGCGCAACTGTCGGACTATTTCCTCCGCCGCCTCCAAGTTGTTGCGCGTCACCGTTTCTTCGAGCGTCCCCCCGGAGCCAACAAACTTTCCGGTGTTCACGTCGATCACAGTTAGGGCCTCAGTGCGCTCTATTACCAGAGTGCCACCGGACGGCAGCCACACCTTCTTGTCCATGCCCTTAGCCAGCTGCTGCTTGACACGCTTGGCTTCGAATACGTCTTCTTTAGATGTCCAGTGCTCTAGGCGTCCCGACAGGTCGGGGGAAAGCTCTTCCACGTATTCCTGGACGGTCTGCCAGGTCTCGTCGCCTTGCACCGTCAGGCTTGAAACGTCCTCATTAAATAGGTCGCGCACAACGCGAACCACTAGTTCTGGTTCGCCTCGCAGCAAGACTGGGGCCTTACGGCTGGACTTTTCTTTCTTCTGAATTGACGCCCACTGCTTCTCTAGGCGTTCAACGTCCGCCCTTAGCTGCTCCTCGGTCGCGCCTTCAGCGGCAGTGCGCACGATGACGCCAGCATGCTCCGGAACGATGGCGCGCAACAGCTTCTTCAACCGTTGCCGCTCAGACTCAGGCAGCTTCCGACTGATCCCCAACATGGATGAGCCCGGTACGAACACCAGGTAGCGGCCAGCCAGCGTGATTTGGCTGGTGAGGCGGGCGCCCTTGTGCCCAATCGGGTCCTTAGTGACCTGGACCATCACGTTGTCGCCCGGCGAAAGGGCTGTCTCTATGCGGCGCGGTTTACCTTCAGTACCCAGAACGTCCCAGTTCACTTCACCTGCGTAAAGGACTGCGTTCCGCCCTCGACCAATGTCAATGAACGCGGCCTCCATGGAGGGCAGCACGTTCTGAACCTTGCCCAAGTAAATGTTTCCAACGATGGACTGAGTGGTCCGCCTGGCCACGAAGAGTTCCACCAGGATGCCATCTTCCAAGACCGCTACTTGATCCGCCCCGTCTTCGTGGCGGACAACCATCTGCCGGTCAACGGACTCACGCCGAGCTAGGAACTCCGCTTCCGTGATGGATTGGCGCTTGCGTCCCTCACGCCGTCCTTCGCGGCGCCGCATCCTTTTCGCCTCCAGCCGCGTGGATCCTTTGAGTCCGCGAACCTGGTCGTCAAGGTTATCGCCCCCACCCTGTTTGGTTTTACCGGTGGAACGAGGGCGACGGCGCCTGCGGCGCACCTTCCCAGTAGAGCCGTCCTGCTTGCCCGCGTCGTCCTTTTCATCTTCGGAAGGAGCAGTGTCCGCAGGCTTCGCCGAGTCATTTTCAGTTCCTGCCTTGGGGGTCCCACCCTTCGCGGGCCTTTGCTGTGTTTGACGCGATTCGTCTGTGCCCTCCTGAGTCTTCCGTGACTTGGACTGCGCGTCCCCTGAGTTCTTTTTGGGTCCAGAACCGGGACTGTTCTGCGCAGAGTCTGCGTTCCCATCCGACCGGTCCGTCTTCTGGCCTGAGCGGCCACCCCTTTGGCCCGACGCGCCGGAGTCGCGCCCTTGCTGGCCACCGCCTTGATTGGGCCTTTGTCGTCCGCGGCCGGAAGCTTTATCGGAACGGCCATCGCGCCCTTCACGGCCCCCACCACCCTCACGGGAGGGTTTGGCGATATCCCCAGTGTCAGGGGCTTCAAACTTTGGCGCTTGGAACAGTAAGGCCGCCGCGGGTGTAACTGGGGGCTGACCTTTTGTTTCGTCGTTATTCAATTTTCTCCAATTGCGCTCAGTCGGCTCCACACCGAGCCAACCTTGCGTATTCCTAGAACCACGTCCCTTGGGGACGGAAAGCTGGCGGGTTAGTTCAACGCGTCGCCCTGCCCGCGCGGCCTGCGCCGGGGCGGGATGACAGAGCCGGCGGTGTGGCCGGCTACCCTGCGTAAAAGCATAGCAGGAGGCGTCCCGCCCTCCCCACACCCACATGTCGACCGAACGGCGCCGTCCACCAAATTTCCAGGATTTGATTCGCCAGAGTTCCACCGCACACATGCTGTTTGAGGTAGATTACAACCTAAGTGCCTCTCCGCCTTTACCCCAGCAATTCGTTGGGGCAACGCGTGGCTGGGGCTCCCCTGCTGTGTTACGTACGATTATGAAAGGTCGGACGAATGGATCTTGTGTCGACAGCGCTTGACCCTGTCGCGCTAGGACGATGGCAATTCGGTATCACTACCGTCTACCACTTCTTCCTAGTTCCCCTCACCATCGGGCTTTCCCTGCTTATCGCCATCATGCAAACCATGTGGTACCGAAGCGGAAAAGAGGTTTGGCTGAAGGGAACGCGCTTCTTTGGCAAGCTCTTCCTAATCAACTTCGCCTTGGGTGTTGCCACGGGCATTGTGCAAGAGTTCCAGTTCGGCATGAACTGGTCCGAATACTCCCGCTACGTGGGCGACATCTTCGGGGCTCCCCTAGCCGTTGAGGCCCTACTAGCCTTCTTCCTTGAGTCCACCTTCCTGGGACTGTGGATCTTCGGCTGGGGGCGCATTTCAAAGGGCGTTCACCTTGCAACCATTTGGTTGGTGACCGCCGGCGTCAACCTGTCCGCACTTTGGATCTTGGCGGCTAACGCCTGGATGCAGCACCCCGTCGGGGCGCTGTTTAACCCAGAAACTGGGCGCGCGGAATTGGCGGGAGTGAACGGCTTCTTCGAAGTCGCCACTAGTTCGGTGACATGGTGGGCCTTCAGTCACGTGGTGACATCATCCTGGCTGCTGGCGGGAACGTTCGTCGCGGGCATCTCTGTCTGGTGGATGACGCGGGCTGCGCGTGAAGGCGGACCAAGTGGTGAGAAAGAGGCGCGCGAAATTTGGCGGCCTCTCACCATCTTCGGCCTGTGGGTAATCCTGGTTGGTGGCTTAGGCACCGTAGCCAGCGGTCACTTCCAGGGCCAGGAACTAATGGAACACCAGCCGATGAAAATGGCGGCTGCGGAAGCGATCTGCGTGGACACTGAGGGAGCTGCTTTCACTGTCGCCGCATTTGGTGAGTGCCCGCTTGAAGGTGACGGCGGCCCCACAAGGATCATAACGATCCCAGGCCTTGCTTCCTTCATGGCCTCTAACTCCTTCGACTCCCTAGAAATCGGTGTCCAAGGCGCTCAAGAACAACTGGTGGAACTGCTGAATGAAAACGATGCCTTCACCGAACGGTACGGCGACGCAGCAGAGTACGACTTCCGTCCCCCGCAGATGGTCACCTTCTGGGCGTTCCGCCTGATGATCGGGCTGGGCGGCTTCTCCGCACTACTAGCCGTATGGGCACTGCTGGCTATGCGTAAGGAAACTGTCCCGACCAGTAAGGCACTGGGACTGTTCGGCCTCATTTCGCTGCCCATGCCCTTCCTGGCCGCCGCGTTCGGTTGGATCTTCACCGAAATGGGACGCCAGCCTTGGGTTGTGGTTCCAAACTTGGGTGCGCTGCAAAACGGGGACCCAGTCGGCTCTGTCATGCAGATGACGGCCATGGGGGTCTCCACCTCCGTCAACCCCGTCTACATGCTGCTATCCATGGTGCTGTTCACTCTGCTCTACGGCGTCCTAGGTGTCGTTTGGGTATGGCTAATGCGCAGGTACATCCTTGAAGGTGTGTCTGCCCCAGAACCTGAGGACGCGGAAGAAGAATCCGCTGCCGAGTCCCTGTACTTCGGTTACTAAAAGGGAGTCACGCAAAAATGATGGTTTTAAGTATTGTTTGGTTCATCCTAATTGCGGTCCTGTGGACCGTGTACCTGGTCCTTGAGGGCTTCGACTTCGGTGTCGGGATGCTGCTTCCCATCCTTCCGCAAACGAAAGATGAGAAGACCGTGCTGGTCCGCAGCATTGGCCCCCACTGGGACGGCAACGAAGTTTGGCTGCTGACCGCAGGCGGCGCTACGTTCGCTGCTATGCCTCTGTGGTACGCGACAATGTTCTCCGGAATGTACTTCGCACTGTTCCTACTGTTGGTCCTGCTAATTCTCCGGATCGTCGCGATCGAGTGGCGCTCAAAGATCAAGTCGCAGAAGTGGGTGGACACCTGGGACTGGTTCCAGGTCGTCGCCTCCTACGGTGCGCCCCTAATTCTGGGCGTCGCGTTCTCCAACCTGGTTCAGGGCATGGTCATTGAAGCTCAAATGTCGTCGGTTGTTGATGGCGGGCTGGTCATGGAGACGATCCCGGCAGCAGACGTGACCGGGCTGCTAGACACGGGGAACGTTGTATTCAACATGACTGGTGGCTTCTGGTCGCTGTTCACGTTCTACAGCATCTGGGGCGGCCTGACCTTGGCCTCGATCTTCTTCTCCATTGGCACTCAATACCTGTCACTGCGCACTGAAGATGCTCTGCGCCAGCGCGCAACCGCGCTGTCCAAGCCGGCTTCCATGGTTGCCGTTGTCTTCGCTGCGGTGTGGGTCGTTTGGGGCCAGTTGGCGTACTCTACGAACAATTACTCGTGGATCCCGCTGGTCATTGCGGCGATCGCGCTGATTGCGGCGGCTGCCTTCACTCAGTCGGCAGCGCTAGATGAGAAGAAAGCGTTCATTGCTTCTTCCATCGGCATTGCTGGCGCGGTGGCGTGGGTGTTCTCATCCATGGCTCCGTACGTGATGAAGTCAAAGATTGACCCCGCCTACTCCCTCTCGATTGAGTGGGCGTCCTCCACACAGCCGACGCTGGTCGTCATGCTTGTGGTTGCGCTGGTGTTGGTCCCAATCGTCATTGGCTACACGATTTGGTCCTACTGGGTGTTCAGGGGCCGTATCTCCTCCAAGGAAGTGTCGTACAGCACTGGACTGCTGCCTGACGCTGTTCGTCCCAAGGCGAACTTCCTTACCGGCAAGGAATACTGACGCTCCCGTAATCCCCAAAGGTAGATCCACTGGGAAGTAGCATCGCTTAGTAGGTGGGTGATCTGAAAAGGTCACCCACCTACTTTCGTTTAAGTTCCGCCACGCCCTGATGGGCCCGGCCTGTCTTGTCTGAGATAATGCGACGGTGAGACCTTTTGATCCTCGGCTACTGAAGTACGCCAAATCCTCCCGCCGGTACATCATCGAAATTGCGGTGCTGGGACTGCTGACCGCCGCCCTCGTCATAGCGCAAGCTTTCCTGATCTCCGGAATCATCTCCCCCGTCATCACGTACGGCGAACGCCTGACCAGTGTTCTGCCCCTAGTCGGGTGGCTGGCCGCCCTCGTCGCGCTGCGAGGGTTGCTGACGTACGTGCGGGAATCCAGGGCGCACCGGGCCGCGGATGAGGCGATAGCGTCCTTGCGTGATGAGGTCACCCGCAAAGCCGTCGCTTTGGGCCCTCGGTGGCGCGCCCGGCATGCTGCGGAGACCACGACCCTGCTCACCCGAGGGCTGGATGATTTGGACCCGTACTACGTAAAGTTCCTGCCCCAACTACTTCTGGTTGTCACCGTCACGCCCCTGACGCTGCTCACAATCTTGTACTTGGATTTTTGGTCGGCGCTAGTCGCAATAATCGTGGTTCCCCTCATCCCGATCTTCATGGCGCTGATTGGCCGGATGACGGAAGGCTTCTCATCCAAGAAACTGGTGGCAATGGAGCGTCTTGGCGCCCAGCTGCTGGACTTGCTGACCGGGATTCCAACTTTGCGGGCCCTGGGCCGGGAAAAAGGTCCACGCGCCCACCTGATTCGACTATCGAAACAGAACACACGCACGACCATGGCGACCCTGCGCGTGGCGTTCCTTTCGGGAGGTGTTCTGGAGTTCCTTTCCACCCTGTCAGTTGCCCTTGTTGCCGTTGAGGTTGGCATGCGCATGGTCAAAGGGGACCTGAACCTGTTCACGGGCCTAATCATCATCATGTTGGCGCCCGAAGTGTTCGACCCCTTGCGCGCAGTGGGCACCCAATTCCATGCGTCCACCAACGGGGTCGCCGCCGCGCAGCAGTGCTTCGAAATCCTGGAGGAACCGAACCCCCCGGCCGGCACGGAAGTGCCCGCACCCGCTGGGACGCGGCCAATCCGTTTCAAGGATCTTTCTGTCGCAGCCAGGGGCGCATGGGCCCCTGATGCTCTTTCAGGAACCCTGAAGCCGGGCTCCATCTGCGCTCTAGTGGGCCCTTCAGGTTCCGGTAAATCAACGACCGTGCAGGTGCTGCTCGGCTTCATGCAGCCCACCATGGGCTCCATTTTCGTGCAGGATGCTGAGGGCAAGGAAATCCCTATTACCGAGGTGGACAAGGCCGCCTGGTGGAAACATATTTCTTGGATTCCCCAGCACCCAACCATCTTGCCGGGAACCGTGGAGCAGAACGTTCTGGTTAGGGCTGGGTCGACAGCTGATGCGTCTGCTCTGGCAAGCGCGGCTGCCGCCACGGGGTTTGACACCGTAGTGGACTCACTGCCGCAGGGGTGGCAGACCCAGTTGGGTGCTGGGGGTCTGGGCCTGTCTGTAGGCCAACGCCAGCGTCTGGCACTAACCCGCACCCTGCTGCAACCACCTTCACTGCTTGTGTTGGATGAGCCAACGGCACACCTGGACGCGGTCAGCGAGGAACAAGTCGTCGAAGTCCTGGAGAAACTGCGGGACGCAGGCACTACTATTCTGGTGATCGCGCACCGCGAAGCCGTCGTCCGAGCGGCTGATACAGTCCTGCGCACTGAGACCCGGAAGGCGACAGCGGAAGAAATTGCACGCTACCCCGAACTTGATGACGACTTCCAACTAGAGGATCTGAGCGGGCAACTGCGCCCCCTGATGGATCCAAGCATGCTCACAGTTGAAGGGCAGGACCAGTAATGCGTTTCTTCCTTAACAGCAGCGAACGTGCCGCGTTGAAGCGGATCGTGCGCATGCTTGAACTGCCGCGCGGCCAATTTTTCCTTTCCCTTTTCTACGGGGTTGCGGGCCTGGGCTCTGCCATTGGACTAACAGCGGTGTCGGCCTGGCTAATTGCACGTGCCTCGCAGATGCCCCCGGTCCTCTACCTGTCCGTGGCTGCCACCTCGGTGCGCATGTTTGGGGTGGCGCGAGCCCTGCTGCGTTACGTGCAACGGATTGCAAGCCACAAGGTTGCTCTTGAGGGCATGGACTCACTGCGCCTAAACGTGTACGACCAACTGGTGGACGGGCCCATAGAACGTGTTGCCGGGCTGCAACGCGGGGACCTCCTGTCCCGCATCGGTCAAGACATTGACGCTGTCGGGGACTACGTGGTGAAAGCGCTGCTCCCTTTCCTGGTCACTCTAATCGTTGGTGTCGGAACCGTTATTGGCTTCGCGTTCCTTTCCGTGCCCGCGGCGATAGTGGTGGCACTCGGACTTCTGGTTTCCGGTTTTGTTGCTCCCCTGCTTACCGCCCAGTCCACTCGGATGGCGGAGCAGGATGAGCAGCAGGCCCGGTCTGACCTGGCTGTCACAACGCTAAGCGTTTTAGAGGGCGGCGATGAACTGGCAGTGGATGGTCGGTTGCCGCAAACCTACTCTGACTTGCGGGGGATTTCCGCGGCGTTGAACGCGGCGCGTGCGAGAGCCGCACGCCCGGCGGCTTTCGCTGCCATGCTGGACCAGTTTGCAATGGGTGCGACGGTTATCGGGGTAATGCTCCTGGCAATCCCGGAAACGAATGCTGGCTTAGTGGCCGCAGTAGCGTTGGCTGTCCTAGTGTTGACGCCCCTGTCGGCCTTTGAGGGGACCGCTGACCTTGGGGAGGCCTCCGTGCAACTGGTGAAGTCCGCCCGCGCAGCGGTTCGCATTGGAGAGCTGCTTGGGCCGGAGGTCGCGGAAGTTCCAGCCAGCCATCCCGTTCCAGCTCAGCAACCCCCCACACTTAAAGCTGGTGCACTGTCCGTCGGGTGGCAGGGACGGCCCACTGCGCTTGAAGGCGTGAATCTTGAAGTTGCGCCGGGGCAGATCCTAGGTGTGGTTGGCCCCTCAGGAATCGGGAAGTCGACACTGTTGTACACACTGGCGGGAATGCTGCAGCCGAAAGGAGGCCAGGCCGACCTTAATGGCGTTCCCGTGTGGGAAGCGGACCGGGAGGAAGTCACTCACCTGGTTTCCCTAACCACGGAAGATGCGCACGTTTTCGCCACTTCCGTGTATGAGAACCTGCGGGTTGCGCGGGCGGACCTGACGATTGAGGAAGCCCACAGCCTTCTTGAGACCGTCGGACTTGCCGCATGGATGGACGGACTTCCCCAAGGCTTGGACACGCTACTTGGACCGGGCGCCACTTCCATTTCGGGTGGGGAAAGGCGGCGACTGCTGCTAGCCCGCGCCCTAGCGTCACCTGCCCAACTGCTACTTTTGGATGAACCCGGTGAGCACTTGGACCCCGAGACCGCAGACCAAGTTCTTGACGCCCTGTTTGAGGGCTCAGGCAAGGACCGAGGCCTAGTCGTGGTGACGCATCGGCTGACGACCCTGGAAAAAGTGGACAACGTCCTCTACCTGCAGCCGGGCGATGTCCCGGGTGAGCCAGCGCGAATCGCGGCCTCTGGCTCACACGCTGATCTAGTTGCCTCCGTGGACGCCTACCGGTGGGCAGTGGAACAGGAGTAACCAATGCGCGATGACCCTGTAGAGCCTTCAGCGGCCCGTTGGCTTCAAGCCTATTCGGGCTTCGCCACTGCCCTGCTAGAGGCTTCTATGGGCGATTTCCCAGAAAACGGTCTTGACGTCTTCCTGGCCCACGCTGTCAAAGCGGGAGATGCCAGTTCGGGCGCCGTCTTCCTCACCTCCCCCGGCGGGATGTGGGTGTGCGAGGCCGTTGTGGGGGAACCGCAGGTGGACGGGGGTCCCCCCATCCGCATCGGCAGCAGTGTCACGGACATCCTGCCTGGCTTTCCCGCCAAGCACGTGCCCCTTGGTGTGGGGGACAGTGGTGGTCCAAACTTAACCGATAGCCTCCCCTTCACCGATTCGGCCACATCCCCACACTGCGTGTGTGTGCCCATACCCTCTGAATCC
The DNA here is from genome assembly GCA_964346705.1 of uncultured Actinomyces sp. GTDB lineage: Bacteria > Actinomycetota > Actinomycetes > Actinomycetales > Actinomycetaceae > Scrofimicrobium. The sequence goes on from CAYFVT010000008.1 coordinate 14,908, forward strand.
GGGCCGCAGGGATGTCTGCTGCTCGGCCGTGACACCGAGGTCCCATTTACCGAGGACGAACTGAAGTCTGCCGAGGGGTTTGCTGGCCAAGCGGGACTTGCCCTGTTGGTGATGAACCTGCTGCAAGCACGTGAAGCGGCTTCCCAGCTGGAAGAGCGCGGCAGGATCGGCAGGGACCTACATGACCTGGCAATACAGGACCTGTTTGCGTTAGGGATGCGGCTGCAACGACTACGCCAAGAGGTGGCCGGGGGCTTCTCCCCCCGCCTGATTGACCAGGAACTGAAAGGAACCCTGGCAGACCTTGAGCAATCAGTGCACCAAATCCGTCAAATCGTTGATGGGCTACATGAAGAGCCAGGCAATTTGGGTCTAGCCGGCGCGTTGTCCGTGGAGGCATCGGCAGCCCGCGGACCGCTCGGTTTCGCTCCCAGCCTGCGGATAAGCCTGGACGGCGAAGATTTGGCACCCCGTACCGACGATGGCTCAGTTCAAGAGGACGCCCTCGCCTCCCGCGTTAACAGTCACCTGGTGGCTGACCTGGTCGCCGTTTTGCGGGAGGCCCTCACAAATGTTGCTCGGCACGCCCACGCGCGCTCAGCTTCCGTGCACGTTTCCGTGGAGGGCACAGGACCCGCGGGACACGTGGAAATGATGATCATGGACGACGGGCGTGGTGTCGACCCAAGCCGCACCCGCAATTCAGGGCTCGCGAACATGCACCGCCGGGCAATCAGCCACGGGGGCACCTTCGCAGTTGGGGCCGGCCCCCGGGGCCGCGGGACCTCCCTAGTGTGGAGAGCCCCCCTGGGCTAGTACACGCCCCATGCCCCAGCTTATGTCCGGCTTATGTGCCTGACCGCCAGGGCGCGGCGCGCTGTGCTGCCACCCACGCGGCTGCCTGCGTTCTGCGTTGCAACCCCATTTTGGACAGCAGGGATGTGACGTGGTTCTTCACAGTTTTCTCTGCAATCCCCAGGGCGTCGCCTATCTGGCGGTTCGACATCCCGTCCCCCAGCAGGATCAGAACCCTTTCCTCCGAAGGCGTCAGCTTCGCCGCGGGACTATCCGCGTCAGCCCTCCGCTGCGTTAGTGTGCGCTCATCCAGAAGCACCCGCCCCGAGGCAACGGCGGCAATCACATCGTTGATCTCGTTGCCCCTCACTGTTTTCAGTACGTAAGCTTTGGCTCCCACCTCCAGAGCCTCACCAACCGCTACGTCGTCGTCAAAAGTTGTCAGGACGATCGACTTCGCTTCCGGCACCGTGTCCCGCACCCCGCGCATCACGTCCACCCCGGTCCCGTCCGGCAACTGCAAGTCAACTAGCAGCACGTCGGGGCGCACCAGTTCCGCTCTGCGAATCGCGTCCTGCACACTCCCAGCCTGGGCAACAACTTCGAACCGGGCGTCGTTCTCAACTACCTCAGCAATTCCGCGCCGAACAATCTCATGGTCATCAATGATCATCACTCGGATCGCCTGTTCCATGGTCTCCCCCACTAGTCCCCACCACCCCTACTTCCCTGCTCTCTGCTGGCCCTCTGTGGGCCCTCACCTGCACCTCCAGCGGGTCACGGCGCCCCGGGTGGTGGCTGGCACCGTGGGCAGTGGAAATGGCTGCGTCCCTGCAGCCTGATCCGCTGGATGGAGCTACCGCACTTTCGGCACGCCCGCCGCCCTCTACCGTACACGCGTAGTGACCTCTCGAAATATCCGGGGTCCCCCTCAGCATCCACGTACAGGTCATCAAAGGATGTGCCACCCTGCTTGGTGGCTAGGGCCATGACCCCCCGGGCATACTCAAAAACTTGGCCGGCCTGAACTTCCGTCAGATCACATCCGCGCACTGCTCCGTGAACACCAGCGCGGTGCAGTGCTTCGTCGGCGTAAATGTTCCCAACACCGCTGACCAGCCCCTGATCTAACAGCAGAGATTTGATTATTCGCTTTCGTTTCCTGGTGGCCGAAATCAGATCCCTCAAGTCAGTGAGCTCCAGCAAGTCAGGAGCAATATGGGATGAAACTTCCGGGACCACACGGCCCGTCCCATCCACTTGCAGTTCCGACACCGTCAGGTGCCCAAATGTGCGCTGATCCACAAAGCTTATGGCGCCCCCACCTTCAAAGAGCATGCGCAAATGTTCGTGCTTACCCAGGGGCGTTTGCGACTGGGCTTTACTGCGGTAGCGAACCTGCCCGGACATACCCAGATGGACAACCAGGGCACGCGGCGCCCCGGCATCCCCGCCCTCGAACACCAGCCACATGAACTTGCCGCGCCGGGCGACCTTGGAAATGGTCGCGCCAATCGCCAGATCACGAATGTCCGCGACACCACCGGGATTATTCCGCACCAAGCGGCCGCCGTCCCCCAAAATTTGGGCGACTTCCTTTCCGACTACGCGCCGGGCCAAACCGCGGCGAATCGTCTCAACTTCGGGCAGTTCAGGCACTACCTTCGGCCTTCAATTCAACGTAAGCGGCATGAGCAGCAGCGTTCTCTGCGCTGCGTTTAGATGATCCTTCACCGCGACCCAGTTTCCGCCCCTCCCAAAAGACGTCAGCCTGATAGCGCTTGTCGTGGTCAGGCCCACTGCCAACCACATGGAAGGTCACGTCGTCGCGCTTTGTTGGCTGCAGCAAGTCGATTAGGGGTGTCTTCCAGTCGTAGCGGGCATCCTCAGTGCGAGCCTGGTCCAGCGCACTCTTCAAGTGCTGCAACACGACTCTGGTTGTTACCTCCAAGCCTGAGGAGAGGTAGGTCGCGCCAATAAGAGCCTCAAACGTGTCAGCCAAAATAGAGTCTTTACGGGCGCCCCCCGTTTTGCTTTCACCCACACCCAGCAGAATGAACGGCCCCAACCCGATTCCCTCTGCCGCGCGCGCCAGCGGCGCCTGCGAAACGACAGCAACCCGCATTTTCGCCAGTTCGCTTTCACGCACGTCCGGGTAGGTTCGGTAGAGCTTGTCAGTCACAATGATTGACAGTACAGAATCCCCCAAGAATTCCAGGCGCTCGTTATTTGGTATGCCACCCATTTCGTTGGCGAACGACCGGTGCGTCAAGGCAAGCACCAGCAGCTCCCCGTCCACGGGCGCGCCCCAGCGTTCCTGCAGGTCCGCCGTGCGCGCGTTAACGGCCCCGGCCTTAGCGCCCCCAGCCTGGCCAGAGCGCCCCTTCCGGCCTTTAGCCATCGCTAGTCTCAGCCGATTCCGGGCCCAGCAACTGAGCTAAAGCCGCGAAACGGGGATCAATAAACTGGTGACTGTGCCCCGGCTCCGCGTCCTTTAACAGGATCCCGCAGTGCTCACACATTCCCAGGCAGTCATCTGAGCAAAGAGGCTGGAACGGGGCCTGCCCCAAGATCGCATCCCGAAGCACAGGCTCCAAATCAACCGTGTCGTGCTGGATCAGCAGCTCCCGATCCAAAAGGTCGCCTTCAACTTCAGCTGCTCCGTCAGCCAAAGCGGGGTCCGGGCGCCGCTTCCCAAGCGCCTGCTCCACGTAGACTTCACCCGCCTGAACTGGAAGATCAAACTCAACGGGCTTCAAGCAACGAATGCAATCAGCCTGCATGGGCGCCGACCCGGACACCTGAACGTAAACACCCTTGTCCAGGGCAGTCACCTCAACCGCTAAGGGAATTGTCACGCCTTCCGGGACCTTAGCGACCTCAGTGTGCCACCCCTCCGGCACCTGCCACAGGATCTGCTGTTCCTTCCGGGAGCCCACCTGTCTAGGCAAATCCCGCAAGGATAGAACCAGGTTTTCCTCACCCATTGGTCTCTTGATTCCTTCCAAACCACCGGTTTTCTTCCGCCGCCCACTCCGCGAAACAGCGGCCGGGCGGGTGGCGGACTGCTCAGTCTAGGTCGAAACTACCCGGTTCGGTAGTCTGCTGCCGGCGCGAAACCTTGTTCAAACCAGCCTCGGTGCGTTGCAGCAAGTCCTTCAACAACTCGGAAGTGGATCCCAAAGTAGCAACCACATACTGGTCGGCACCCGTACGAAGGGCAGCTGACTCCCTTTCTGAAGTTGCCACCAGTTCGCGGGCGCGCGCCTGCGCCACCTCGGTGACGTGGTGGGTGGAGACCATCCGGTCCACTTGTGCGTTCGCAGCGGCCAAGGTGCTCTCCGCCTCGCTCTTCGCCCGGGCAGCCGTAACTTCGGCATCTTCCTTTGCCCGGTCGATCTTTCGCGCGGCCTCATCACTGGCTTCAGCAAGGATTGTGTCCGCTTTTTCCCGCGCCTGTTCCAGGACCGACTTAGCTTTGACGCCGGCCTCGGTCATAGCCGCTTCGGCAGCACTGTCCGCTCTGACCATCACGGCGTCCGCATCTGCAACTACCGCGTTCGCGGCCACCAGGTCCTCCGGCAGCGCTTGCCGAGCCAAACTGACCAGGTCCAGGATCTCCGCCTTGTTCAAAATTACGTTAGCCGACAGTGGGACCAGGCGGGCTTCCTCAACCAAAACCTCAATCTGGTCCAATGCAGCGATCACTGTCGAGGGGCCCGCTCCGCCGGGAACCTCGGTTTCAAAGTCCTCAAAAACGACTCCCTCAGTCGTCGAGTCAAAAGCCTGAGTGCTCTGACTGCTGTCTTCCAGTCGATGTTGCATGGGGATCTCCTTTAGGTTTACGGGCGGGAAGGGAGTGCGCGCGTGCGGCGCTTAAAGCTTACGGTCAGTGTGGCCGGCGTCGTGGGAACATTACCCGGACCTGCCTGCGTCCCCGGGTTCGGCGATAATAGCTGCCACCACGGGGGGCACGTACTGGTCAACCGGGGCGCCGAACAGGACCAGTTCCCTCACGATCGAAGAGGAAACATGCTGCCACTGCGGCAAAGACGGCAACCACAAGGTCTCTATGCCCCCCAGGTCACGATTCACCGTGGCCTGGGTCCATTCGGCAGCAAAGTCGGCCTCATTCCTCAGCCCCTTCACCAGCACGGTCGCCCCGACTTCGCGGGCGCAGTCCACGACTAGCCCCGAGAAACTGGTGACCGACACATTCCCACACTGCTCGCAGTCGCGCGCCAGTTGTTCCAGCAGGGCCACGCGCTGGCTGACATCCAACCAGCCTGACTTATCAGGGTTGTAGCCAACTGCTACCACCAGTTCGTCAAACAAGCCGGCAGCACGTTTGATCAAGTCGAGGTGGCCGCCGGTGGGCGGGTCGAAGCTTCCTGGGTAAAGTGCCTTCACCATGCCCTCACTCTACCGAATCTGCTGCCCACCTTCGGGTCGGCGAACCCTGAGGTGCCCGCAGCGCCGCCTAAGGCGCGACTGGGATGGACTACTCCGGAGCGTCAGCACTGTCCACGTGTCCCAAGAACCAGACGCGGCCCGCACCCCAACGTCGGCTGTCCAGAACGAAAAGCTCCGGGGGCAGCTCCGGGCTGGGGGCAGCGGCCTGCCGCTCCACAACGACCGTGGCCTCCTTGTCAAGCAGTGGCACCAGGGCCCGCAGAGCATCCCTTAGGTCACTGTCTGGCTGGTCGTAGGGGGGATCCATGAAAACCAGGTCGAACTGCGTGCGTTCCGCTTCTAAGAACGCAGCGGCAGTCTGGGAGCGCACCTTCGCCTGCCGCTGAAAACCAGTGCCAACCACGTTTGCCTGCGCCACGCGTGCTGCCTGCCGCCCATTCTCAACCACTACAGCGCGCCTAGCACCGCGCGACAGTGCTTCCAGGGCCAAAGCACCCGAGCCCGCATACAGGTCCAGGACGCGAGCGTTTGTCAGCGCATCCCAGGATTCTAGCCGAGAGAAAAGGGCCTCCCGCGCCCGCTCCGACGTGGGACGCGTTCCCTTTGCTGGGACCTGGATTCGGCTCCCTTTTGCACTGCCAGCAATGATTCGTGGCATAGCGGTCAGTTCCTTTCCAGCCAGACCAGGTCCTGGCCCGTCCTCTTCGCCACGCTTTGCGCCAGGTCGGGGTGGGCTGCAAGGGTCGGGTCGACCTCAAGCAGCTGGGCCGCGCAAGCGCGGGCGGCCGAAATTATTTCCCCATCCCCCAGGACGGACAGGAACTGCAACCCAGAAGAGCGCCCGGACTGGCTCTGCCCCACCACGTCCCCTTCACGACGCAACCGCAGGTCCGCCTCCGCCAGTACGAAACCATCCGTGGTAGAAGCTAGCGTCTCAAGCCGCTCGGTGGTCAGCGGGTTGTCGGTGGGGGTGGCTGACACTAGGCAAATGCTTTCCCGGTCAGAACGTCCCACCCGCCCCCGCAGCTGGTGCAGCTGGGACAGCCCAAAGCGATCCGCACCCAAAATGACCATCATCGTGGCTTCAGGTACGTCCACCCCAACCTCGATAACCGTGGTGGCCACCAGCAAAGGCGTGTCGCCCGCCTTGAAACTTTCGAAGGCAGCGGTGTTTTCTTCAGCGGATGCCTGCCCGTGTGCCGTCACAATCGACACACCCTTCAAAGCTTCCTTGCCACGCAGCTCCTCTGCAACCGCCTTGACGGACGGGGAGCGCTCACTGCTAGCCTCGGTTGGGATCGGCAGCAGCCCTGGCTCTGGGGCCTCCTCCCCCTCTCGCGGATCGATGTTCGGGCACACTACGTAAACGCGACCGCCCGAATCGACCTCTTCCTTGGCCCGCTTCCAGATCCGGTCCATCCACACTTGGTTGTGCGCGTTCACCACCGTCGTGGCCACGGGCTGCCGGCCAGGTGGAAGACCCATCATGGTGGTCACGTCTAAATCCCCAAAAATAGTCATCGCGATAGTGCGCGGGATTGGGGTGGCTGTCATGACCAGCAAGTGCGGGACCAGTGCGCGCCCCTCCCGGAGTGCCTCCCGCTGTGCCACCCCGAAACGATGCTGTTCGTCCACGACCAACAAGGCCAGATCTGGCAGGTCCACTCCCTCTTGCAGTAGAGCGTGGGTGCCAACCACAATTCCGGGCTCACCCGCCGCTAAGGGGACGAGGGCGGCCTGGCGCGCAGCTGCCGGTGTTTTCCCGGTCAGAATATGGACTGGAATGTCGATGCCCGCCCCGGCCAGTAACTGCAGCAAGGACCTGTAATGCTGGCGGGCCAGCACCTCAGTGGGGGCCAGCAGGGCCGCTTGGTGACCGGATTGGACTGCGGCGACCATGGCCAGCAGAGCTACAACTGTTTTCCCTGCCCCAACGTCCGCCTGCAGCAACCGTTGCATTGGCTGGTCGTGGGTCAGGTCACGCCGGATCTCTTCCCAGGCACCCTTCTGCCCCTCAGTCAGCTCAAAGGGGAGGCCATCAAGCAGCCGGGCAAGAAGGCCCTCTGCATCTTCGCCCTCCACCAACAACTCTGGCGCTGTGCGCGCGTCCTTCCCCTCTGCCGCGACCCGGCTGGACAGGAGGGCCGTCTGCAGTGTGAGGGCCTCCGCCCACGCTAAGGAACGTCTGGCCGCCTGGTGGTCTGCGGGCGATTCAGGCTGATGGAGCCCCCGGTAAGCCTGTTGCTGCGTGAGTAAGCCGTGTTGACGGCGGACCTGTTCAGGAACCGGTTCCGCCACGGCGCCCTCCGCAAGCTCATCCAGAATGCTTGAGATAGCAGCGCCTATACGCCACGAAGGAAGGTTCGCCACCGCAGGGTAAATGGGTATGGGGCGCCCGGCACGCCTTGCTGCCAACTCCGGGGAGGTTTCGTCCAGTTCTTCAAACTCAGGTTGGACTAACTGTTTTTTCCCGCGGTACTCGCTCACCTTCCCGCCAAACAGGACAGTGTTCCCTGGCTTTAGTAAGCGCTTGTGGTGGTTCAACATGTACGGGTTTTTAGCGAAGAAAGTGCAGGTCAACCGTGAGGTGCCGTCGGTGATGTCAACCATCAGTCGCACGCCTTTACCTGACCGGTTCCACACCAGGTTTTGGTCTACAACCTGAGCCAGAACCGTGGCCTGCTCCCCCACTTCAAGGGCAGCGATGTCAGTTAGCCTGCCCCAAGAGTAGTAGCGGCGGGGGCTGTGATTCAGCAGATCCCCGACTGTTTCCAAGCCCGCTTGCTCGAACTTCTTGCCAGCCGCTTTGCCCAACCGAAGGTACAGCGGCGTCTCCACTTCCAGCGCTGCCACCGTAACCCTTCCTCCCGTTCACATTCAGCCCGGCACATTCAGCCCGGCACATTCA
>CAYFVT010000008.1:23123-40724 GCA_964346705.1 uncultured Actinomyces sp.
GACTCCAGCCAGCACGTTCATCTCGGGTTCAGGCCCTGCCGCGGGAGTGACCGCTCTTCCCGCCTATCGGTGGGTGTGTGCGATTCTACAGGTCTTATTGCCCCCGTTTATTGCTGAACCCCCGCGCCAAAGGTTATCCTGTTTTGGTTGCCTCTAACAGGGCGCTGTGCATAGGGACCTGCAGCGACTGTGAACGGGCCAGAATCCGCCCCCGGGGCGGCAAGTCATCGATATATGAGGAGGCCCCATGGCTTCGGTCTGCGACATTTGTGGAAAGAGCCCGCAGTTCGGTAAGTCGGTTTCGCACTCCAACGTGCGCACCAACCGCCGTTTCAACCCGAACATCCAGCGCGTCCGGGCACGCGTGAACGGGGAAACCAAGCGCCTGCACGTCTGCACGAACTGCATCAAGAGCGACCGCTTCGAACGCGCGATCTAACATTTGCGTTTAGGCCCGTCAGAAGGGCTAAACCGACTCCAAGAAGGCCTGCACCCAGCAAGGGAGCGGGCCTTTTTGCTGCGCTGGTTCTCACCCGCAAACGGCTAAGCCCGGCGGAAGTGGTCAAACCCCCCGCGTACTGGGACGCCTTCCAGCGTTACCAGGTCAGACAATGCGTCCTCACTGACACCTTGCGCACCAATCGTCCCTATGGCCCTGAAGGGGTCTGTCACCAGAACGTAGGGCGGGAAAGCGATGAGCAACCCGTGGTCCTCCCCGCCATACAGCACCCAATCCAGGGGGTCGACACCCAGGGCCCGTCCGGCGTCCCCCAGCCGTCCCAGGTCCGGCGCTAGGCCCCGGCGTGTCAGATCCACGCGGACCCCGGAGGCGCGGGCCATGCGGTCAGCGTCCTGCACTAGACCGTCTGAAATGTCCATCATTGCGGTCGCCCCCAACCGAGCAGCCAGCGGACCCGCATCAAGCGGTGGCTGCGGGGTTCGGAACAGCTCCACGGGGACAGTGAAGGGGTAGGGCACCTGGTCCCCCTGCAATTGGAACGGAACCGCACCAGAGGAAAGGGCAGCCAAACCGCACGCTGCTTGCCCCAGGGTCCCGGCAACAGCCAAGGTGTCCCCTGCTTTCGCGCCGTCCCGCGTGATTACGCGGCCGGCGCTGGTGCCGTGTGCGGCAATAGTGACCACGACCAGTGGTCCGCGCGTCAGGTCCCCACCCACTATGCCCGCCCCCGTGGGGTACACCTCCGACGCCAGTCCAGCAGCGAAATCCCGCACCCATTGCGCATCCAAATCGGCGGGAAGGACCAAGGAAACAACCAGCGACGTGGGTCGCGCCCCCATGGCCGCAACGTCGGCAAGGTTTTGGGCGGCTGCACGTGCCCCCACTTGGGCCGCAGTCGACCACTCACGCGTGAAGTGCTCACCTTCAACAAGCGTGTCTGTGGTGACCATGAAACTTTGGCTGGGAGCGCCAACCACCGCGCAGTCATCCCCCGGACCCAACTGCGTGAAGTCGCCGGTAGGCAGTAAGGGGACTATCTGCTTCAGCAGTTCGCCCTCCGAAAAGTCGCCTACCTTACTCATTTACGTTCACGCTCGGAGTGGGCAACTTGGGAGGCGAACAGGCAGACAGTGGCGGCTGCGGCCGCGTTCAACGATTCCGCTTTCCCAGTCATGGGGATGCGCACAAACGCGGGGTCTGCGCTAAGCACGTTGTCCGGCAGGCCCCAGGCTTCGTTTCCGATCACCCAAGCGTGCGGGCCGGACAGCAGGTTCTGCACTGCTTTGGGGGCCGTTATGCTGTTGGCTCCTTCGGCTGAGGCAGCAACCAGCTTCACGCCCTGATCCGTGAAAGCTTTCACCGCGGTGTCTTGCTGCACCCAATAGATAGGCATGTGAAACACTGACCCAGCGGAAGCGCGGATCACCTTCGGGTTCGTGGGGTCGACACTGCCTTCCCCTAACACTGCACCGGCGGCCCCGAAGGCGTCCGCCGACCGGATTATGGTCCCCTCATTCCCCGGGTCCTGGGTCTGCGGCAAATAGGCGACGTAACCTTCCAGCGCCGCTAAGAAGTCGTCAAGAGAGCCAGATGAAAGAATAGCCCCGCCTGCTGCCACCGCAGCTATCCCCTGACTATCGGTGCTGATTGCCCGGGAGACGGCCGCGTCCGTCAGATGAACCCAACGTGTGGCTGACTGGGCCAATTCCACTAGGTCGGGGTAAGCGTCCCAAGCGTCTTGGGAGAAGTACACGTCTGACACGTGCTCGCCTTTGAACTGCAAGAGTTCGCGCACTGCCTGCGGCCCTTCGACTAGGATCAGGCCGCTTTTCCTTCTAGCACGACGCCCACCCAGCGCTGCCACACGCCTGATCCTTTCGGACCGCGGGTTGGTCAGCACGGGCGGGCGCACGTCAGCCTCTGGCACTAACTAGGCAGCCTTGGGCGCGTTAACGTTCGTGGGGAGCGCATCCTTCGCGACCTGCACCAGGCCGTTGAAGGCAGTCGGGTCATTCACTGCCAGGTCAGCCAGCATCCGACGGTCAACCTCAACCCCCGCCAGGTTCAGACCTTGGATGAAGCGGTTGTACGTCAAACCTTGAGCGCGGGAAGCGGCGTTGATCCGCTGGATCCACAGCCGGCGGAAGTCCCGCTTCTTGTTGCGGCGATCGCGGTAGCGGTACACGTGTGAGTGTGTGACCTGCTCTTTCGCCTTACGGTACAGGCGTGAACGCTGGCCCCGGTAACCGGAGGCCTGCGCCATTATGTCGCGCCGCTTCTTTTTCGCGTTGATAGAACGCTTCACTCTTGCCATTTGGCTCTACCTCTCCTGAAAAGTCTGTTTCTGGTTACTTACCGAGCAGCCGTTTGGTCTGACGCGTGTCTGCATCCGACACGGGCCTGTCCGCCGCAAGACGCCGCTTCCGGCGTGAGGACTTATGCTCCAGCAGGTGCCGACGTCCAGCCTGCTCCCGCATCAACTTGCCGGAGCCAGTAACGCGAAAACGCTTCTTAGCGCCCGAATGGGTCTTGTTCTTAGGCATCTTCTTTCCTTTTCGTATTTCGTGGTATCCCAACTCAGCGCCCCCAATATTGTTGAGGGCGACCTGCTTAGGAGAAAGCTTGGGGCCCGCTGTCTTCACGAGCAGCGCGTTCCCTAGCCGCGCGCTCCTCATGCTTGGCGCGCCGGGCTGCACGCTGTTCCTTCCGCCGCTCCCGCTGATCCGCCATGGCATCCGCTTTCCTGCGTACTGGGGCCAGCACCATGGTCATGTTGCGCCCATCTTGGCGCGGTGAGGATTCAACGGTCGAGATTTCCCCAACTTCCTCAGCAAGACGCTGCAGAAGCCTGACGCCAGCTTCCGGACGGGACTGCTCCCTACCGCGGAACATGATCATCACCTTGACCTTGTCACCCTGCTCCAAGAAACGGCGGACATGCCCCGTTTTGGTGTCAAAATCGTGGTCGTCAATTTTCAGGCGGAACCGGATTTCTTTGAGCTGCGTGTTCGCCTGATTGCGGCGGGCATCGCGCGCTTTCTGACCCTGCTCGTACTTGTACTTGCCGTAGTCCATGAGCTTCGCCACGGGTGGGCGGGCATCGGGGGCAACTTCGACCAGATCCAGCCCAGCCTCTTCGGCTAGGCGCAACGCGTCCTCAACCCGGACGACACCAACTTGCTCTCCCGCAGGTCCGACTAGTCGGACCTCCGAGACACGGATACGGTCGTTAATACGCGGTTCGCTGATGGGGTTCTCCTTCCAAGAATCCTGCAGGCAACAAAAAAGCTCCCTGCCTTTAACGTGCACGGAGCAGCCCAAGGCGCAATAGCGCCTTGTTACCCGATACCTCTAGCGTCCCGCACCGCCGCCCTTTCAGGCAGTCAGTGCGCCGCGTTCCGCGTTGAGCGGGGGCGTCCAGGTGGGATTTGCTCCACTTACGTCCAGGTGTCAACCACCTGTTACGGTCCCGGCCAGAATAGCACGGGGGCCCACCGGTCCCAAGGCCGGTGCGGTTAGAGGCCGGTGGACTCCCTCACAAGCCACTCGGATTCACCTGCGTCCCCTCAAGCTTCCATGACGATGCGCGGGATGATCTCCACCTTCTGGCCTGCGGTCTTCAACCGGGGGTGCTGACTTACCGCCGCCAGCGCAGCAGCGATCGGGCCTCGATCGTGAGCACCTTCCGCTTGTACCAGCACATCAACTGCCACCTGCCCCATCCACGGGCTTGATCCCGCTGGCCGAACCTTCACGGCCACCACGTCCCCACAGCTCTCTTGGGCAACCGCTGCCAGCTGGGTTCGCAGGGTGTCGTCCTTCCACGCGGGTAACCAAACGTCGGCGGCCGCAAGGGCATGGACGGCGGGAGTTGGCAGTAAGACACCGCCCGGACTATCCCCCGCACCATTACCGGGTCCATTACCGGGTCCATTCGCGGGTTGTTTGGCGGGATTCAAGACCAAGCACCCGCTGCTGGCCATCAGGCCGGTGAGGACGGCCACCCTTTGGGCGCTCATAGTCATCGGCCTGGCGGCCGGATCCCACTCATGCAGTGCCTGCGCACTAGTGAACGCTGCGATCGCCGGCCCATATACTGACGGGACCGTGGGCAGCGGGATGAAGTCGTCCTCCCCCAGTCTCTGTTCCACATGGTCGCCCCCCAGGTCAGGGTGGGTTTCAACGGGCACTGGCACCACCAGGCGCTCGCTAAGCAGCGCGTCGACCAAGGCCGCGACCCGGTCAGCCGCGGCCTGGGCGGTTCCTGCAGGCAGGTTCCAGGCGGCAGCAGTTTTAGGTAGCAGCTGGCCCCTGTCTGTCCGGTCAGGATTAAACTTCAGTCGCGCTGCAATCTTTTCCCGCTGGGCGGCCGTTAGTTGTGGAACCTCACCCAAGGGGACCCTCAGCTACCTCTAGGGCTTCCTCAATCGTGAAAGCCCCAGCGTAAAGGGCTTTGCCCACAATGGCTCCCTCAACCCCGATTGGCACTAAGTCCCTCAGGGCCGCAATGTCCTCCAAAGATGACACGCCCCCGGACGCTATGACGGGTGCGTCCGTCGCGGAACAAACCCGGGTTAGCAGGTCAATGTTTGGACCATTCAGCATGCCGTCGCGGGAAACGTCCGTCACAACATACCGGGAGCATCCTTCCAGATTGAGGCGGAATAGTGTGTCCCACAGGTCCCCGCCCTCACGCGTCCACCCCCTGGCAGCCAACGTGGTACCACGAACGTCCAGGCCAACCGCCACCCGGTCGCCGAAACGTTCAATTGCGGACCTGGTCCACTCTGGGTCCTCCAGCGCGGCCGTCCCCAGGTTAACGCGGGTGGCACCCATGTCCAGTGCGGCGACCAGTGCCTCTTCGTTCCGGATTCCCCCCGAAAGTTCCACGTTCAGCGGGGTCTGGTCGATGATCTGCGCCAGCATTTCGGTGTTCGCGCCACGTCCAAATGCAGCGTCCAAGTCAACTAGGTGAATCCAGGACGCTCCGGCCGCCGCAAACTGGGCGGCCACCTCAAGCGGGTCACCGTAGACGGTTTCGGTTCCGGCCGCCCCCTGCTCCAGACGCACTGCTTTGCCGTCAACCACGTCAACTGCTGGTAGCAATGTGAGTTTCAAATTGCTCTCCCCTCTAAAATCTTGTCCACTGAATGCGGAACTCATGTCATGGTTTCTTGAAGAATCTACTTAACCAGCCCGACCAGTTGGCGGCCTGCAACCATTCATCCACTTCCTGGAGGCCTACGCGTCCCAGCAGCAGCTCCTCCGCCACAAGGTTCAACCTGGCTAGCACCAGCCCGCCGGACAGTTTCTCTTCCGGCTCACCCCCCACGTACCTGCGGGCAGCAATGTTGCCGGTTAACTCTGGGCTGGGACTGCCAGCTTCCGGGTCCGCGTCCACAACCCGCACCCAAGCAGTCAGTGCGACCGCTCCTTTTGCTGACAGTTTGGAGACCAGGCGGGCCACCTTGTCCACCGGTTCCGGGACCGGGCGGTCCTCCCCAAGCAAGGCCATCATCGCTTCATCCTGCGGGTTCTGAGCTTCCTCTTGCTTTAGGTACACCGCTGCCGTCCCACCCAGGTCGACAACCGAGCCCTTGGCGCCCACAAGCTCCAGTGCAGCCTTCAGGGCGGCAACGGAATCAAACGGTGACAGCACCAGAGAGATCACTTGCTGCTGGACTGAGTCCGGCGCCAAGGCACCGGACAGGAAGTCGTCGAACGGGTCCGCGGGCAGCTCGTTGTCGCTCACAGGACGCCCTTCGTTGAGGGGATTCCCTGCACCCTGGGGTCCACTGCCACCGCGGCTTTCAGCGCCAACGCTAGAGCCTTGAATTCGGCTTCCACTATATGGTGTGGGTCGGTCCCAGCAAGCAGCGTCATGTGCAGGCAGATTTGCGCGTTGAACGCGAAGGACTCAAAAGCGTGGCGCGTCATTGCCCCCGTAAAGTGGCCACCAATCAGGTGCCAGTTTTGCTCCCTGGGCTCCCCGCTGACCACACAGTAGGGGCGTCCAGACACGTCAACAACGGCGCGGGCCAAGGCCTCGTCTAGGGGTGCGAACCCCGTGCCGTAGCGCACCAGCCCCTTCTTGTCGCCCAGGGCCTGCCGGAATGCGAGCCCAAGGGTGATAGCCACGTCCTCCACCGTGTGGTGTACGTCCACTTCAATGTCGCCTCGGGCGCGGATATCCAAGTCAATTAGAGAGTGGCGGGCCAGGGCGTCAAGCATGTGGTCGTAAAAGGGGACCTGCGTGTCGATGCGCCCCACCCCCGTGCCATCAAGGTTGATGGTCACGGAAACTTCGGATTCACCGGTAACGCGGTCAACGGTCGCCGTCCGCTGCGTTGTTTCACTCATGGAAGGACCTCCTGCAAAGCAAGTTTGAATGTTTCATTTTCCGAGGGCGTTCCCACGGTAACCCGCAAGTATCCTGTGGGCGGAAGTTCCCGGACCAGCACGCCACGCTCCACCAGTTGCTCCCACGTTTCGTGGGGGTCCTTTAGCGGGCCAAACATGAGGAAGTTAGAGGCCGAAGGCGACACTGTCAGCCCACGATCCGCCAGCCACTTGGCAAGCTCTTTTCGTTCTTCCCTGATCAGTGCCACCTGGGACAATTGGGTGTCCGCATGCTTCAGCGTGGCAACCGCGGCGGCCTGCGTCAGCATGGACAGGTGGTAGGGCAGACGCACCTTCATCACCTCATCCACCACTTGGCGTGAGGCAATCAAATACCCAATCCGTAGCCCAGCGGCCGCAAACGCTTTGGACAAGGTGCGGGTGACGACCAGGTTCGGGTAACGGTCCAGTAGGGACAATGCAGATTTCACACCAGGGTCCCGGAACTCCGCGTAGGCCTCATCCACAATCACGATGCTCGCGCTTCCAGCTCCCTGCGTCACCCCGGAAGATGAGTCGGATGCTGGACCCGTGTCCAGGGCGGCCTCCAGAATCCGCTTCAGGTCGTCGTAAGCAACCGGAGCCCCGGTCGGGTTGTTCGGGTTCGGCACGAACACCACTGCCGGCCTGTGCCTGTACATGGCGGCAATCAGTTTGGAGACGGAGAAGCGGGGTAGTTTCTTCCTCTTCTTTCCCGCTTTCTTCCCCCCGACCAGACGCCACTCCGTGTTCGTGTCGCGGGCGTATTCGGGGTACATGGAGTATGTCGGCCACTGGGCCATCGCCAGCCGCCCAGGACCGCCGAACGCCATTAGCAGTTGCAGCATGACCTCATTTGAACCGTTGGCGGCCCAAACTTGTGATGAAGTGACCTGGACCCCGGACTCTTCGGAAACGTACTGTGCCAGCTCCGTGCGTAACTCCATGGCGTCCCTGTCGGCATACCGGTTCAGGTCACCCGCCACTTCCCGGACGGCGTCCGTAATGGAATCAATAACTTCTTCACTAGGAGGGAACGGGTTTTCATTCACGTTCAGCCGCACCGGAACATCGATCACCGGCGCACCGTACGGTTCAATGCCGGATAGTTCTGCCCGCAGTGGTAGCCGAGTCGCAGGGTCACTGGGGACGGCTGCCACGTCCTCGTCCGCGGCCCTCATTCGCGCGGCAGCCGCTTGGCCGTGGGCTGGCAACCCTTCCGCCTGTGCTAACGCCTGCAGTTCTGGCAGGACTGATGCCAGGGCATCCTGGGAGTAGTCCACAATTTGCACGGACCGCAAGAACTGCATGACGTTGAGCCCTGAAGCGTAACGGGCCGTGCCTCCCGTGGGTAGCACGTGGTTGGAGCCTGCAACATAGTCCCCAAGTGGCACGGGACTGTAGTCCCCCACAAATATTGCGCCCGCTCCCCTGATGGTCATGGACAGTTCTAGGGCATTCTTGGTTACAACCTCCAAGTGTTCGGGTGCGTAGGCTTCCACCACCTTCACGGCATCTTTCAGTGTCTTGGTCAGGACGATCGCGGACTGTTCACCGGAGAGCGCTTGCCCTATGCGTTCCGAATGCAGGGTTTGTTCAACCAGCCCGGGCAGGGCTTCCTGCACCCGGTTCCCCAGCTCTTCGCTATCCGTAACCAAGACGCAGGCAGCAGCGGGATCGTGCTCAGCTTGGCTGATCAGGTCCCACGCAACCAGGGTCGGGTCAGCCGTGCTGTCTGCCAAGACCGCGATCTCAGTTGTTCCGGCCTCAGAATCTATGCCACACACGTCCTGGACCACGCGCTTCGCCGCGGCCACGTAAATGTTTCCCGGCCCCGTCACCGTGTCGACAGGGGCACAGACGTAGGGGTCCTTGACCTGCTCGTCCTCGAACCCGTAGGCCATCGCGGCAATCGCTTGGGCGCCCCCAACGGTAATGACCTCCGCAACGCCCAGCAGTTCACAGGCCGCCAGAATGGTCGGGTGGGGTAGCCCCACGAAGTCGGGGTCGTCCGCATGTTTCTGAGGCGGGGAAGCAACCACCAAGGACTGGACGCCGGCGACCTGGGCCGGAACCACGTTCATAACAACCGAGGACGGGTAGACCGCCAAGCCCCCCGGCACGTACAGCCCAACGCGCCCAACGGGCTCATACCGCTGGTAGACCGTACCCCCCGGAACGACTTCGGTTGCTACAGGTTCTGGCAGCTGGGCGCGGTGCGCAACACGCGCATTACCGATAGCCACCTCCAGGGCATGACGCACCTGTGGATCCAGTTGAGCCAGAGCCTTCTTCAGTGCGCGGCGGGGCACCCGCAGGGACGCCGGGCGAACCCCATCGAACTGCTCATCCAAGTCGTAGAGGGCGGGCGCGCCTTCAGTGCGAACACGGTCCATCAAAGGACGGACCTGTTCCACTGCTTGTGCCACCCCCAACTGGGGTCGCGGCAGTAGGGCTTGCAGATTGTCGAAAGAGCGCTCTTCGCGCAAGTCAATGACCTTCACCCCGCCAGCCTAAACCAAGTCCCACCCCGGCACGCTGCCCTCCGGACAGTGAACTCCAAAAGCGCCGCGCCTTGCGGGGGTGGTGCTAGGAGACGGCCGCTGCCCCAAGTAGCCCTTTAAGGGCCGCAAAAAGTGAGGAACTGGGGTCCACCGTGCGGGCTGCACCCAGATCCACCATGCTCTCCTTCAGGCCGTCAACAACCCGGATCCGGATGCGCGCTTCGCCCGGGAAGTCTTCGACGATTCCTGCCAGTTCGGACAGCACGTCCGGCTGACACTGGTTCCGTTGCAGGCTTATTTCAAGCGGCTGGTCGTTCCGGTCCCGTAGTTCCAGCACTGTCACGTCGTGACCGGTCACGGAAGCGGTGTCGTCCCGAATACTCACCCGGCCCTGGACTTGGATGATTTTGTCTGTGGCAAGTAGGTCCTGCAATTTCTCATACTGGCGAGCAAAAAAGAAGACCTCAATTGAGCCACTGAAATCCTCCAGGGTCGCAATTGCCCACGGCACGCCTTGACGGTTAATTTTCACATCCAGAGCCGTGACCAGACCGGCGACCCTGATCCGGTCATTGTCGTACTTCTTCGCGTCCTCTTTCAGGACCCCAATCTGCTCATCCTGGTAGCGAAGCAGGGAGCGCTCAAACCCGCGCAGCGGGTGGTCGGACACGTACAAGCCCAGCATTTCCCGCTCAAAAGCAAGCTTCTGTTCCCGTTCCCACTCGGGGATGTCGGGAATGGTGACGCTGAAGGAGCTCCCTGGCCCGCTGTCCCCGCCGAGGGAGGCGAACAGGTCGTATTGCCCGACCGCCTCATTCCGTTTCAGGTCGAGGACGGAGTCCACCGCCTCATCAGACCGTGCTAGCAGCGCCCGCCTAGAGTTGCCGAAACCATCGAAGGCGCCCGCCTTGATTAGCGACGCAATGGTCCGCTTGTTGCACACCACTTGGGGCACCTTGTCCAGGAAGTCCTGGAAAGAGGTGAAGGAGCCCTTCTCTTGCCGCGCCTGGACAATGCCATCCACAGCATTCATGCCAACGTTGCGGACCGATCCCAAACCGAAGCGCACCTTACCGGCTTCCGCCGTGAAATTCCCGTACGACAGGTTCACGTCGGGCTGCTCCACGCTGATCCCCATCCGGCGGCACTCTGCAAGGTATAGGGCTCGCTTGTCCGTGTTCCCAGCGGTAGAGGTCAGCAGGGCCGCCATGTATTCAGCTGGATAGTGCGCCTTCAGGTAAGCGGTCCAGTAGGAAACCAAACCGTAAGCGGCGGAGTGCGACTTGTTGAAAGCGTAGTCAGCGAAGGGCACCAGCACGTCCCACAGCGCCTTAACGCTTGCGGCGGAATAGCCGCGTTCCAACATTCCCGCCTGGAACGGTTCAAACTCCTGATCCAGGATTTCTTTTTTCTTCTTCCCCATCGCCCGGCGCAGCATGTCCGCTTGCCCCAGCGAGTAGCCGGCGACCTTCTGCGCGATCTCCATGACCTGCTCCTGATAAACAATCAGGCCATGGGTTGCACCCAGGATCGTTTCCAGCGGTTTTTCCAGTTCAGGGTGGATGGGTTCCACCACTTGCCGGCCGTTCTTCCTCAGGGCGTAATTCGTGTGGGAGCCGGCCCCCATTGGGCCCGGCCGGTACAGGGCGCCAACGGCTGAGATGTCCTCAAAGTTGTCAGGCTGCATTAGGCGCAGCAACTCCCGCATGCCGGAGCCTTCCAGCTGGAAAATGCCCAGGGTGTGCCCGGCCGAAAGAAGCTCGTACGTCGCCGTGTCATCCAGCGGCACGTGATCAATATCAGGAACCGGTTTACCGTGGAGTTCGATGTTCTCCAGGGTGTCTGAAATAACCGTCAGGTTCCGCAGCCCCAGGAAGTCCATCTTCAAAAGGCCCAGTTCTTCGCACGCCTCATAGTCAAACTGGGTGATGATGGCCCCGTCCTGTGGGCGCATCATCAGCGGAATAATGTTGGTCAGTTCCTCGCTGGCCATGATCACCGCGCAAGCATGAACCCCCCACTGCCGGGTGAGCCCTTCAAGACGTTTACCCAAGTCAATGACGTCGTGCAGGTCCGGGCGGTCCTCAAAGAGCTTCCGAAACTCCTTCGCTTCCACGTAGCGCGGATGGGACTCATCGAAAATCCCGCTCAAAGGCATCGGTTTACCCATAACATCCGGGGGCAGCGCCTTGGTCAGTTCATCACCCGTCTTGAAGTCACGGCCCATGATGCGCGCCGAGTCCTTCAATGCCTGCTTGGAACCGATCCGACCGTAGGTGACAACCTGCGCTACAGAGCCTTCCCCATATTTTTCCTTCACATAGTCAATGACTTCATCGCGCCGGCGCTCATCAAAGTCCACGTCAAAGTCAGGCATGGAAACACGCTCTGGGTTCAGGAACCGTTCAAAAAGCAGACCATGTTCCAAGGGGTTCAGGTCAGTGATTCCCAAGGCGTAAGCAACCATGGAACCGGCGCCCGACCCCCGCCCGGGCCCAACGCGGATTCCTCGTTTGCGCGCCCAATCAATGAAATCCGCAACTACCAGGAAGTAGCCGGGGAAGCCCATCTGCAGGATGACGCGTTCCTCAAAGTCGGCACGCTCCTGGACGTGGGAGGGAACCGTCTCCCCAAATCGCTTGTGCAGCCCTCGCTGCACTTCTTTAATGAACCAGGACGTCTCGTCCTCGCCCGGGGGCGTTGGGAACTGGGGCATGAAGTTCGCCCCCTCCGCCGTGGTTCGGAAGTGGACGTCCGATTTCTCTGCGATCCGCAGGGTGTTGTCCAAGGCGTCCGGGAACTGTGCGAACGTGCGGCGCATGTCCGCGCTTGACCGCAGGTGGTAGCCCTCACCTTCAAACGAAAACCTGGTACCACCCTTCCAGGTGGGTTCCTCCGTCAGCCTTGCGCCCGAGTTGATTGCTAGAAGCGCATCTTGGGTTTCCGCGTCGTGCTCCTGCACGTAGTGGGAGTCATTAGTCACCACCATGGGTGCGCCCAATGCTTTCGCCAACTCCGGCAGTTGCTTCAAAGTCTTCGCTTCAAAGTCGGTGCCGTGGTCCATCAGTTCCACGTAAAAGTTGTCTTCACCAAATATGTCCCGAAGTTCGGAAGCTTCCCGCAGCGCCTCATCCCACTGCCCTAAGCGGAGCCTTGTTTGCACCGCCGACGACGGACAGCCGGTGAGCACGGTGATCCCCTCGTGGTAACGCTCCATGAGTTCCCTATCCACGCGGGGCGCTTTCCCCATCTGCCCCTCAGTGGACGCCAGGGTCCCCATGCGGAACAGGTTGTGTACGCCCTCAGTGGAATGAGCGATGAACGTCAGGTGCGTGTAAGACCCACGTGCGGACACATCGTCAGAGGACTGCCATTGCTCACCCCAGGTCACCCGCTGTTTGTCGAAACGGGATGTTCCTGGCGTCACGTACGCTTCCAAGCCAATTATTGGCTTCACGCCCTGCGCCGTGGCCTCTTTGTAGAATTCGTAGGCCCCAAAAAGGTAACCGTGGTCTGTTATCCCGATTGCGGGTTGCTCTAGCCGGGCCGCCTCCGCCACCAGGGGACCAATTTTTGAAGCCCCGTCCAGCATTGAATATTCGGTGTGGTTGTGCAGGTGGGCGAAATGAGGAGCAGCAAAACGGGAATCACTAGCCATGAGCCCAGCCTACCGAATCAGTTCTGGCACAGGTCGCGAGGCTGAACGCGTCAGCGCAGCCGACTTGTCTTGACCATCTCTTGATGCAGGATGCCCGCGTCCATGAATTGGGGCTTGTCCGTCGGGGCGTACCCTAAAGCTTCGTAAAAACCCACAGCGCGAACTTGCGCGTCCAAGGTCACCGCCACTGTCGCATCCGCTGGGGAGGTTGACCCGCTCCCCGGTGACGGCTTGTCGAGGGCGGCCGTCGCAACCCGCAGCGCCTGGTCGTGAAGCGCGTGCATCAGCCCAGCCCCGATCCCCTGGCCACGCGCCAGCGGTAGCACCGCCACCCGGCCTACACGAAACGACAGCGGACCATCACGCAGTAGCCGGCCCGCGCCGACCACTGCCCCGCCACTGAGGGCAACCATGTGGACGGTGGAGGGAAGAAAATCGCGGGCATCCACCTCCAGAACAGGCGGCACGTTCTGCTCCGCGACGAACACCTGCCACCGCACGGCTGTCTGGCCAGCACGCAGTTCGGCCGTGTCCGCCACAGCGTAAACAAAGCCGCTGCTATCAGGCTCCACTGGTGCCCCTGAGGTCGTCCAACGCCAACTGCAAGTCTTCCGGGTAAGGGGCGGAAACACTCACCCAGCTCTCAGTCCTTGGGTGTTTGAACCCCACTTCAACCGCGTGTAACCACTGCCGTGTCAAACCGAGCCGCTCCTGGCGTGTGGGGTCTGCCCCGTAGAAGACGTCTCCCACACAAGGGTGTCCAAGCGCCGCGAAGTGGACACGGATCTGGTGGGTGCGCCCCGTTTCCAGGTCTACCTCCACCAGGGCTGCCCCCGGCATCAACTCGGCCACATCATAGTGAGTGATCGCCCGTTTCCCACCTTCCGTGACCGCCATCCGCCACTGCCGGGACGGGTGCCTACCAATCGGTGCATCGATCGTTCCCCGCGCGGGGTCCGGGTGGCCTTCCACCACCGCGTGATAAATCTTTGAGACCTCCCGGTCGCGGAAGGCCTGCTTCAGACGCGAGTATGCAAGCTCAGACTTGGCGACCATCATGGCTCCGGACGTGCCCACATCCAGTCTTTGCACGATTCCTTTTCGCTCTGGTGGGCCGCCGCTGGCGACAGTCACTCCCGCCGCCTCCAGACTGGCAAGCACCGTTGGGCCCTCCCATCCCGGGCCCGTATGGGCGGCGACACCGACCGGCTTGTTGATTACGATGACGTCCTCGTCCTCATACAACACTTCCAATTCGGCTGTGGGTTCGGCTTTTGCCTCCACCTGCGGCAGGTGCACCTCAATGGCGTCGGCAGTTTGGAGCAGCGTGGACTTGGTTGGGACCTGCCCATTCACCAACACGTCCCCATCTTTTACTAGTGCCGCCGCTTTGCTGCGGGAATACCCAAGCAGCCGCGACAGGGCGACATCCACGCGTTCCCCCACTAGACCTTCCGGGACCGGTAGAACCCGAACGCTCACTATCCATCTCCCCCCTTGTCCCCATTCTTTTCGGGGCGCGCGTGCCTGCTGGCACCCCCGCTTGGGTCTCGGTCCCGCACGAAGTAGATGAAAAGGCCCACTGCGCCAACGACGATCCAAATGTCCGCCACGTTGCCGATGAACCAATCGTTGTAGTTCAGAAAGTCAACAACATGCCCCCGCGCGAAGCCGGGGGGACGCAAGAGCCTGTCCGCAAGGTTCCCTACGGCGCCCCCAGCAAGCAGGCCTAAAATAACCGCCAAGACTGGACTGGTCACCTTTCGGGAATACCAGATTAGGATCCCCAGCACGCCCACGGTCAGCACCGTGAAAATCCATGCGGAGCCCGCCCCCAAAGAGAATGCGGCCCCCGGATTGCGGATCAGTTGGAACGTAATCAAGCTACCCAGCAGCGGGCTGGTTTCCCCTTCCGATAGGAAGGACGTGGCCCATAGTTTTGTTCCCAGGTCAGACGCAAAAGCTGCTGCCGCGACCACCCACACCAGCCACGCCTGCCGTTTAGCGTGCGGTTTGCCGGGTTCCTTGCCGCTACTCAATCGCCCTCCTGACCGGTTGCCCGCCTGTTGCCCGCCTGAGCTGTACGCCGTGCGCCGACGGAAACATTTCCAAACAATTTTCCCGCCCGGCTAGTGGTGCCGAGCGGGAAAACTACTGCTCATCACAGTCTCGTAGGTTCGCTACGAGTCAGTTAGAGGAAGGGCTTGCTTCAACCTCAGTCAGCAGTTTCTTCAGATGGTCTGAAATTGAGCTGCGGTAATCAGATTCAAAGGAACGAAGCTCATTGATGGACTGCTCCAGTCCCGTCTGGTCAGCATGCAGCTGAGACAGGATCTCATCCCGATGGCTCTTCGCCTTCGACACGATCGCAGCGCCCTCAGCCTGTGCGTCCGAGACGATCTGTGCCGCCTCGGTCTTGCCCTCATCCACATACTCGTCGTGGAGTCGCTGCGCAAGTGACAGCATTGCGGTTGCCGCTTCCGGATCGTCCGCCGGCACGGCTGCCGCGACGGGTGCGGCTGGAACTGGAACCGGCTCAGGTTCGGGTTCCGGCTCGGGCTCAGGTTCGACTACAACGGCCTCTTCAACCACAGCGGTTTCTGCGACCACCGTGTCGCCTGCGGAAAGCGCAGCGATCTGGTCCTGGGCGTCCTTCAGCTTCCCCTTCAGCTCTTCGTTTTCCATGGTCAAGGCGTAGATTGTCGCTACGACCTCATCCAGGAATTCGTCGACCTCTACCTGGTCGTATCCTTCACGGAACTTGACGGACTGAAACTTCTTATTCAGTACATCTTCGGCGGTAAGAAGCGCCATCGTGTTCTCCTAAGTCTTATCTGTCCTGCAAACCGACGACGCTTGGTCCTGCCGACGCCTGTTGCCCTTCATCCAGTTCAAACCTACTGCATATTCTACCTACAAGCTCCTTGATCATAACCGACAACACGACTTACTTGCGCAACTACTGCAACTCTTGTCACAGAACTGGCGTGTTCGCGCGGGCTACCAGGATCCAGAAGCCAACCAAAAACCGAGACGACCGACCATTGTCACCGCCACGAACAGGACGATGAAACCGACGTCCAAGGCGATCGCACCCAACCTTAAGGGTGGAATCAGTCTGCCTAAGGCCCGCAGCGGCGGGTCTGTGAGCCGGTACACCCAGTCGGCTAGGAAGAGAATCGGGCCCCGCGGATGCCACGAAGGGGCCAAAACACGGGCCCAATCCAAGATCACGCGCGCAAGGAGCACGAAGGTGTACAAGGAGGCCAAAACGTAAAGCGTCTGCCCAAGCACTCCCAGCACGCTAAATCACCAGGACCAATCTATCGGGACGCAAACCGGGAGCAGCCTAACCAAAGAAAGAGGACGACTGCGCCCCGTACGCGGCAGTCGGGCTCTGGGTTGCCACCTCAACGTCCTTTGGGGACAGCAGAAACACGCGCCCCGCGACCTTCTCAATGGAGCCTCGCAAACCGTATGTCAAGCCAAAAGCGAAGTCGAGGACCCGCCGTGCCTCATTCTCCGGCACGTCCATCAAATTCAGGATGACTGGTACGCCCTCTCTAAACGCGTCCCCAACTAGAGCCGCATCCGCGTAAGTCGACGGGTGGATGGTGACAATTCGCTTCAAAGAGGTGGCAGGCACCTCTTCGGCAGCGGCGACCGCCTGGATGGGTGCATGGACCTCTGCTGCACCACCCGGTATTGCCCGCAACTCCACCTCAACCTGTTCCTGCGGTGCATTCAAGTCTTCATCAAGGAAGTCTGGGTCCTGATCTGGAACCCTCCAGCCCATTACTTCAAGAGCGCGGCCAAACTTTCCTGCCATCGGAGTTCCTCTCGGTTCAAGCGGCCCAAACGGCCTATTACAAGCAAGAGCGCACGGGTACCCGTAGACGCAACAGCTCAACGTTAGTTGAAGACACGCCTAGGTTGGTCATCCGCCGCGGCATGTCGGAGCATCATGCTACTCGGCTTCGGCCAGTAGGAGCTGCCAGGTATTGCGGTGCGGCCCCACGGGCCCCGACAACTCAGCGCAGGAAGTCCGGAATGTCCAAATCAGGGTCGTCCTCGCTGTTATCGAACACGCGGGGGGCCTCAAACCCCTCAGTCCGCACGCGCGGTTCAGCCGGCTCCTGAGGGCGCGGGGCCTGGCGGGGGTGCTCAGACTGCTGGGATTGGGTGAAGATAGCCCCAGTTCTGGTTGGCACCTCCGGTTCGGCACGGTGGGCCGGGCGGCTAGCACGGCTGCGGCGCTCAGGAACCCACTCATCCACGTCCAACTGGTCTACCTGCACCTCTTCTGCCACTTCCTGCCGAGCTTGCGGCGCAAGCGGAGCGGTCAACTGCGGTTCCGCCTCCCTAGCAGCCCTTCGGGGAGCATCGGGGACGGTCCGGGGGGCCTCAACCACTTTAGGTTCTGCTTGCCGATTCGTGTCGAAGCCCGCAGCGATCACGGTGACCCGCAGTTCGTCAGCCAACGCTTCGTCCACCACGTAACCGAAGATGATGTTCGCCTCGTCATGAGCGGCTTCCTGCACCAGGTCAGACGCCAACTGGATCTCTTGCAAGCCAACGTCCGGGCCACCCTGGAAGAAGAT
>CAYFVT010000009.1:0-24322 GCA_964346705.1 uncultured Actinomyces sp.
TAGGAATCATCGTCGGCGCTTTTTCGTCCATCTTCATTGCCGCCCCCGCCTTGGCCGAACTGCAGGGGGCGCGGGCCAAGACTAAGGACCACGATGAGCGCGTCCAGCGTCGGCGCCAAGAACGAGCTGAAAAGGAGGGCGGCGCCGAAGAGGAGGACCAGGTCGTACTCGTTCGCGCTGCCTCCAGCAGCCCGGGGCGTCACCTAGGGCAACAGGCGCAGCCGAAACGGAAAAAGAGGAAGCGCTAGCCATGACCAAAAAGCTCAATCCGGAGCTGTCCGTCCTAGTTGAAGACAACATTGACCTGATTCCGGACTTCCCAGAGCCCGGGGTCCTCTTCCGGGACATTACGCCCCTTCTGGCGAATGGCCCCGCCTTCAAAAAACTGACGAATGCCCTGGCGGAACTGTATCGGGGCAAGATTGACTACGTGGCGGGTCTTGAGTCCAGGGGCTTTATCCTGGCGGCTCCACTGGCCCACGAACTGGGCATTGGCATGTTGACAGCCCGCAAGCAAGGCAAGCTGCCCCCACCCGTAATGGGCGTGGACTATGAGCTGGAATACGGCCACGCGACGCTGGAAGTACGGCCTAGCACCGTGCCCGCAGGGGCACGCGTGCTGGTGGTTGACGACGTTTTAGCGACCGGTGGAACAGCGGCCGCTGCGGTCGAGTTATTGGAAGAGGCCGGTGCTGAAGTGGTTGGCTTGGCTGTCCTTTTGGAACTCGTAGAGCTGGGTGGAAGAGCGAGGCTTCCCGGGGTGCCAATCGAGCGGGTTGTCGCCGTGAATGAAGAGTTCACTGCCGGCTAGCACGGCACCCGCTAGCACGGGCCGGCCGCTCCCGCAGGACCGCTGATGCTCCGTTAGTTGGTCTGTTCCCCCTAAACGCATCTATCATGGCTGTGTGGAGGATACAGAGCAACACCAGCAGCCGAAGACCCCGGCATCCGGGTCTTTCGTGCGCTCCGGTCTGGCCTGGCTTGGGGTTAGGTCCCGGCCTGCTATCCCGGAAATTGAGCCGCTAATTCGAGCCGTTAAGGCTCACCACCCCCGGGCGGACACAAGCCAGATTGAAAAGGCTTACAAGACGGCCGAAGAGTATCACCGCGGCCAAATGCGCAAGTCTGGGGAACCGTATGTGACCCACCCTGTCGCGGTTGCCACCATCTTGGCTGAAATTGGCATGACACCGCCCACCCTGGTGGCTGCACTGCTGCATGACACGGTGGAGGACACTGACTACAGCCTGGAACAGCTTTCCGCTGACTTTGGACCTGAAACCGCTCACCTGGTTGACGGGGTAACGAAACTGGATCGGATCCGGTACGGGTCCTCCACCCAGTCCGAAACGCTGCGCAAAATGATCGTGGCCATGAGCCGCGACATTCGGGTCCTGCTGATTAAGCTTGGGGACCGCCTGCATAACGCGCGCACCTGGAAGCACGTGCCCGTCAAATCTGCCCAGGCGAAGGCACGCGAAACGTTGGAGATTTATGCTCCCCTAGCGCACCGCCTGGGAATGAACACGATCAAGTGGGAACTAGAGGAGATCTCTTTCCGCACCCTGTACCCAGACATTTATGAAGAGATCGACCGTCTGGTGGGGGAGCGGGCACCCCAACGTGACACCTACCTGAACGATGTGATTGCGTCTTTGGAGGAAGAGCTGCGCCACTCCAAAGTTAAAGGCACGGTCAGCGGGCGGCCGAAACACCATTATTCGATCTACCAAAAAATGATTGTGCGCGGCAAACAGTTCGATGAGATCTACGATCTTGTGGCCGTGCGTGTCTTGGTGGACTCCGTCAAGGACTGCTATTCCGTCTTGGGCTCCATCCACGCCAGGTGGAACCCAATTCCTGGCAGGTTCAAAGACTACATAGCCATGCCGAAATTTAACCTGTACCAGTCGCTGCACACCACGGTGGTGGGCCCTGGGGGCAGACCGGTTGAGATGCAGATCCGCACGTATGAGATGCATGAGCGTGCTGAATACGGTGTGGCAGCGCACTGGCGTTACAAACAGTCCCCCGGTAATGGGGCCGCTGAGTCCGACCAGATGAGCCAGAAAGAGCAGATGAACTGGCTGCGTCAACTGGTCGAGATGGAACGTGAAACGGGGGATCCAGAAGAGTTCTTGGACGCCCTGCGCTACGAAATTGCGGGGGATGAGGTGTACGTGTTCACCCCGGCAGGCAAGGTGATTGTTCTTCCGCCCGGATCAACCCCGATTGACCTGGCATACGCCGTGCACACGGAGGTGGGTCATAGGACGGTGGGGGCTCGCGTGAATGGGCGCCTAGTCGCCCTCGACACGAAACTGGAATCTGGGGACACGGTGGAGGCGATCACCGCCCAACAGGGTAAGGGCGCGCCTTCCCGCGACTGGCTCACGTTTGTGGCCTCCCCAAGGGCCCGTTCGAAGATACGCGCCTGGTTCACACGCGAACAACGTGAAGAGAACATCGACCAGGGCAAAGCGCACATCGCTAAAGCAATGCGGAAACAGAACCTGCCATTGCAACGCCTTATGACACACCAAGCGGTGCTGTCTGTTGCTACTGCCATGGGCTACCAGGATATTTCGGCACTGTACGCGGCTGTGGGGGAGAACCACGTTTCCGCGCACAACGTCGTCCAGAAACTAGTCGACAACCTGGGGGGTGACGCCGGCACGGAAGAAACTCTCAGCGAAGCGGTCACGCCCGGTGTTTCGCGTCAGCGGCCCGCACCCGCGGCGGGGGAGCCAGCGGTCTCTGTGCAGGGGATGGCACCGAACGAGGTCTGGGTGAAACTGGCGCGCTGCTGCAACCCAATGCCGGGGGACCAGATCGCTGGTTTCATCACCCGTGGTCAGGGCGTTTCCGTCCATCGCAGTGACTGTGTGAATGCACTCCAATTGGAGGAAACGTCCCCCCAACGGTTCGTGGATGTGGAGTGGGATAGCGCGGCGGCAGGTGGTCAGTATCTGGTGGAAATTGAGATCAGGGCCCTTAACCGGCCGGGCTTGCTGAACGACCTGTCCCGGGTCCTTTCTGACCACCAGGTTGACATTCTTTCCGGGTCAATGATGGCCTCCAGCGACCAGATTGCTTCCGCCCGGTTCACGTTCGACCTGCCGGCATTGAGCTATTTGGACACCGTGCTGAACAGTATGCGGCGGGTAGATGGGGTGTTCGATGCCGAACGTAGAACAGGTGCGTCCCCAAAGGCCACCGCGGATGCGGACGCGAACCCCGAAAAGTGATGCGACTGTACCCAACAGTGTCTGCCTGCATGAATGCTGATTGCGGGCGGGTGTCACCGGGGTGTAAGAGAGCAGGCTAGGATAAAGCCTGGATGGATACCACAAGACTCTAAGGACCACTTTGACTGACGAAGCAAATCCTCGCCGTCCCGATCCGCAAGGTCAGGCGCCCGCCGACAAGGCGGGGGCCGACGCACCCGTGCCAGCTCCGGCCACACAGCACGACGCTCTTCCCACCCACCAGTTTGGGCGGGTTGACGCTCAGGGCACCGTCTGGGTGTTTGACGAGGGCGGGGAACGCCAGGTCGGATCCTACCCGGAGGAACTACCGGAGGACCCTTTTGAGCTTTATGTGCGCCGTTATTTGGACTTGGAGTCAGCCGTAACACTGTTTGAGGCGCGGATGCCCACTTTGGCGCCACGCGATTTGGACAGCACTCTGGCGAAGTTGCGTGAGCAGGTTGCGGAGCCAGCCGCGGTTGGGGACCTTCCGGCATTGCGGGCTCGCGTGGAAGCCCTGGGGCCCTTGGTGAATCAACGGCGGGAGCAGGTCGCGCAAGAACGGAAGCAGGCTCGCGAAGAGTCCCTTGCGGCACGCACCGCCGTGGTGGAAGCGGCGGAGCAGATCGTTGCTCAACCTTCCGAGCGCATCCAGTGGAAGAACTCTGGCGAACAGCTCCGGGACCTGCTGGAACAGTGGAAGCAGTTGCAGCGTCGCGGGCCGCGGCTGGACAAGAGCGTGGAAGACGCCCTGTGGAAACGTTTCTCCACTGCGCGCACCACATTTGATCGCGGTCGTCGCCAATACTTTTCCGCCCTGGACGCACGCCAGGCGGAAGCGAAGCGCGCCAAGGAGTCGCTGATCGCGCAGGCTGAAGCCCTACAGGGCTCAACTGACTGGCGCGGAACCTCACTGGCTTACCGGGACCTGATGGACGAATGGAAGAAGGCTGGGCGAGCGTCCCGCAAGGACGACGACGCGCTTTGGGCGCGGTTCCGCGCAGCCCGCCAAGTGTTCTTCGACTCCCGCCGTGTCCACGAGCAGGCGGTTGACGAAGAGTTCAGTGCGAACCTGGTTCAGAAGCAGGCTTTAGCTGCGGAGGCTGAGGCGCTGCTTCCGATTAGAGACGCGGACGTGACGCGCAAGAAGCTGCGGAAAATTCAGGACCAGTGGGAGGACGTGGGCCAGGTCCCATCACGCGAAGCATCGCGTATTGAGGGTCGCCTGCGTGCTGTTGAGCGGGCACTGCGTGAAGCTGAAAACAAGGAGTGGCGCCGCACCGATCCGGAAACGCGCGCTCGCGCCGAGGGCATGCTGGCGCAGCTGGAAGATTCCATCGCGGAGCTCACGGCTACCCGTGACGCTGCTCTGGCTGCCGGCGAC
Organism: uncultured Actinomyces sp.; assembly: GCA_964346705.1. Lineage (GTDB taxonomy): Bacteria > Actinomycetota > Actinomycetes > Actinomycetales > Actinomycetaceae > Scrofimicrobium. The sequence goes on from CAYFVT010000009.1 coordinate 4,633, forward strand.
CAGAGGCTAGCTGATGAAACCAACAAAGCCCTGCAGGTGAAGCAGATGTGGCTGGGCCAAATCAGTTCTTCAATTGAATAGGATCAGCCTTTGCTGAAGATTAAAGCGATCAAGTCCTCTGTTTTTGATGCCAACTGTTATGTGATGTGGGTTGGGGACGGGAAAGCCCTGGTGGTTGACCCTGGCCCAGGCACGGCGGAGCAGGTGGACCAGGTGTTGGCGGAAGAAAACCTGAACCTGGGTGCCGTGCTGCTAACCCATGGTCATTTTGACCATGTTTGGGAGGCGCAGGCCGTCGCGAAGGGGGAGGTGCCCGTGTACATCACGGAACCGGACTTGGACTGGTTAGATGATCCTGCCGCAAACCTGGACATTCGCATCGAAGCTTTGGGGCTGACAGACTGGCAGGCCATCCAGAGTGTGCGCCCCATCCGGGACCTAGAGCTTGCTCCGGTCGACGGCATTAACCTGCGTGTGGTTCCAGCGCCCGGCCATTCCCCCGGATCCGCGGTCTTCTTGCTTGGGGCGCAAGGCATGGAGCAGCCCGCAGCCTTGTCTGGCGATGTAGTGTTCGCAGGCTCTGTTGGGCGCACGGACCTGCCGGGGGGCGACGAGTTTGAGATGCGGGAAAGCTTGCGGACGTTGGCAACGTCGCTGGATCCCAGCACTGTCCTGCTTCCAGGCCACGGTCCGACAACGGTGTGGCGTGAACAGCTGGACACGAACCCGTACGTGAAGCGCGCGGTCGCAAGGAGGTAGGGGTGGCCAGAACCGCCATTTCAGGGTTTCCCGAATGGCTGCCGCAGGAACGTTCCGTTGAACTGCAGGTGGTTGACCGGCTGCGCCGGGTGTTCGAAACTCACGGCTTCGTTAATGTTGAAACCCGCAGTGTTGAGCCTTTGGGTGCCCTGGAAGCAAAAGGGGAAACTTCTAAAGAGATTTACCTGCTTTCACGGCTGCAGTCGCAGCGGGAATCCTCGGGCAGCGTCGAACTCTCTCCCACTAGGACGCTTGGTTTACATTTTGACTTGACGGTGCCCCTGGCGCGGTATGTTGTTGAAAATTCGGGTAGCTTGATTTTCCCTTTCCGTCGCTACCAGATGCAGAAGGTGTGGCGCGGAGAGCGGCCGCAGGAGGGTCGTTTCCGGGAGTTCACGCAGGCTGACATTGACATTGTTGGTCAGGGTGAACTGGCGTGGCATCACGATGCGGAGGCCGCCCAAGTCATGTTGGAGGCCCTGGCTTCCCTCAACTTGGGTGAGGTTGTCATGCAGGTCAATAACCGCCGCCTTCTGCAAGCGGTGTTGGAAGCGCATGGGGTCAGTGACATTCCAGCGGCTTTGCGCGCGTTGGATAAGTTCGACAAGGTGGGTGCCGAGGGCGTAGCAAAAGAGTTAGCTGAACTTGGGCTCGGGGAAGAGGAGAGCGCCGCAGTGTTGCGCGCCGCCGCGATTACTGCCGTGTCGGGGGCGGAGTTACGCACCAAGCTGGAGGCTGCGGGTCTAGACCCGGAGCAACTGGAACCCGGGCTCAGTGAGCTGAGCCAAGTTTTGGATGCAGTGGAAGCGCCTGAGGGAACCCGGTTTGAAGCTGCGCTGCGCATTGCCCGCGGCTTGGACTATTACACGGGGACTGTTTATGAAACGGTGCTCCCTGGCCATGAGTCGTTCGGCTCAATCTGCTCTGGAGGGCGGTACGACCAGTTGGCGATTTCCGGGAAGCGCACGTTCCCGGGCGTTGGCCTGTCTATCGGTGTGACCCGACTGGTGGCGCTGATGCTGTCATCTGGTCTGGGGCCTCAGGGAATTCCAACACCAACCAAAGTTTTGGTGTTGGTGAATGACGAGGACAGCAGGGCCGCCTCCGAGGAAGTCGCGCGGACACTTCGTGGGCGGGGCATCCCCACTGAGGTCTCCCCGTCCGCCCAGAAGTACGGGCGCCAGATTCGCTACGCGGACAGAAAGGGCATCCCCTACGTCTGGTTCGTCCAAGAGCAGGGTGGCGCCGTGAAGGATATTCGCACCGGCGACCAGGTTGACGCGTCCCCGCAGGACTGGAGCCCGCTGGCCTAAGGGTAGATTCGCCTAGGCCAGCCTTAGGCTAGTTGCGTTTGCCGCGTCCCCGCGGCCCTTTTTGCCCGCGCCCGCCTTTGGGTGCCCAACCGCTGCGCGCACCGCGTTGGCCCCCACGGTCGACTGAAATGCTGAGTTTCCGTCCGCGCACTGCTGTCCCCTCTAGCTGTTTCAGCTGGTCCTGGGACAGGCCTCCCTGGACTTCCACCAAGGAGAACGAGGGGTAGATGCTGATTTTTCCGAGGGCGTCCCCGCGCACGCCGCCCTCACCCGTGATTGCGCCAACAATGGTCTTCGGGGAGGCCCCATCACGCTTGCCTACCTCAACCCGATAGCGCCTGTAGTCCTTGCCTCTGCCGCGTTCAGCCTTGGGACGGTCCTGGCCCGCCTGAGCGAACGCTTTATCCTGACGTTCCTGCGCGACGGCGGACACGGCCTGGGGCCCTTCGGGGGCGGCCAGTTGATCCAGAAGCGCGACCGCCAAGTCCCTGTAACGCAGCCCATTTTTGCGGGCCTGTTCCAGCAGGGTGACGTAAACGTGGGGGATCATTTCACCTGGCTGCAGGGCGCGTGCGATGGCCGCCTGTCCGCGCAGTTCCTGAAGTTGGCCTGCGGTAGGGACTTCGACCTGCTCCAAGCGGGAGCGTGTCACCCGCTCAAACCGGCGCAAACGGCCCCGGTCGCGGGTGGTGAACAGGGTCAGCGACTCTCCACTGCGCCCGGCCCGCCCGGTGCGCCCAATCCGGTGCACGTAGGCTTCAGCGTCCCGGGGCGGCTCGTAGTTAACGACGTAGCCAACCCGGTCGACGTCCAGCCCGCGTGCCGCCACGTCGGTTGCAACCAGAACGTCGATCCCGCCCCGGCGCAGCCCGCCGATCAGGCGCTCCCTTTCCTTTTGGGCAATGTCGGATGAGATGCCGGAAGCGCGGATGCCACGTGCCACCAGCGCAGTCGCAATATCTTCAGCGTCGCGGCGTGTGCGCACAAATACTATGGTCGCATTTGAGTCTTCGGGTGCCGTCGCTTGCCGCAACTGTAAGAAGCGGGAAAGCGCTTCAAGCCGCAGTTGCTCTGGCACCAGCGCGTAGGTCTGACGTGTGTTCTCTGCCGGCGTGGCCGAAGACGCGACCTGAATCCGCTGGGGGTCGGTGAGATGTTTCGCGGCGACCGCCTCAATCTGGCGGGGCATGGTGGCGGAGAACAAGGCCGTTAAGCGCTGCGGGGGAAGTGCCTTAGCGATTAGCTCCATGTCTTCGGCGAAGCCCATTTGCAGCATCTCATCGGCCTCATCCAACACCCAAGTGGTGACCGCGCTCAGGTCAAGCACGCCTCGTTCCAACAGGTCGATGATGCGCCCGGGCGTGCCAACCACAATTTGCGCACCCTGACGCAACGCCCTGATTTGTTCACCGTAGGGGGCCCCGCCGTACACGGTGGTCATGCGCATTTTAGAGTCGGGTCCTGCTAGTTCCTGCAGGGCGGTAGTTGTCTGCAGGGCCAGCTCACGTGTGGGGGCTAGCACCAGGGCCTGCGGCTGCTGCACCGCAGTTTGTACGCGCCCTAGGAGGGGCAGGCCGAAAGCGGCCGTTTTACCGGTGCCCGTCTGGGCGACGCCGACCACGTCCTGCCCGGCTAGCAGCACGGGTATCGCTTGCCGCTGGATCGGCGTTGGTTCGGTGAACCCCAGTTGGTCAAGAACCTGCTCTTGGTAGCCGGGTAGTCCTAGGCTTGTGAAACCCATTTTCAACTCATCATTTCTATGGTGGAACGTCGGACACGAATCGCGGGTGCCTCTTGTCTTTGACGGCCCCCTTGGACGCCACCTAAGTTTCCCAACAGAAGACGACCTTCAGCGTTGGAAGCTGGCTGGCACCGCAAACCCACGGTTACCGGGGTTTTTAGTGCTACCTAAGCGGGTGCCGCAAGAGCACGCAGCGGAAGCAGCGATTCGCCACTTCCGATCGCAATTCGGGGCCAAGAGGTTCCTGGCACTTTGTCCAACGATACGCCCTGCCTGGCTCTTACAACAGGTGACAAGAGGGTGAGACGGGTCCCTAAGGCATGCTGGTCCTCCCGCACTGGCAGCGATCAGCGTAGAATCCGACCAGCACTTCAAACTAAGATCGCAGCGTCACGCCTCCGCCAAGGAGGAGCACTGCGACTACAAGAATATTGTTCGAGGAAGGGTCCGCCACGTTGCTTCGCACACATAACACGGATGAATTATCTCTTGCCCTGGAAGGGGAAACGGTTTCCCTTGCGGGCTGGGTTGACAGGCGCAGGGACCACGGCGGGGTTATCTTCATTGATCTTCGCGACGCGTCCGGCATTGCCCAGGTTGTGGTCCGGGATGAGGAAGTCGGCCACCAACTGCGACCCGAATACGTTGTGGCAGTTAAGGGGAAGGTTGCGAAGCGTCCGGAAGGAAACGAGAACCCGAACCTAGCCTCCGGTGAAATTGAAGTCCTCACGGACGAAATTGAAATCCTTAACACGTCCGCCGCCCTACCTTTTCAGGTTTCCACGCACTCAGATGAAGCTGAGGCAGGCGAAGAGGTCCGCCTAAAGCACCGCTACTTGGATCTGCGCCGTCCCGCCGCGCAGAAGGCGCTGCGTCTTCGTTCGGAACTTTCCCGGGTCACACGGGAAACCCTGCTGGGGGACGGGTTTGTTGAAGTCGAGACCCCAACCCTGACTCGCTCCACGCCGGAGGGTGCCCGCGACTTCCTGGTTCCCGCCCGACTGGCTCCGGGATCTTGGTACGCGTTGCCCCAGTCCCCTCAACTGTTTAAGCAGCTACTGATGGTGGGCGGCATGGAGAAGTACTTCCAGATTGCCCGGTGTTACCGGGATGAGGATTTCCGGGCAGATAGGCAACCCGAATTCACGCAGTTGGACGTTGAAATGAGCTTCGTCGACCAGGACGATGTCATGGCGGAAACTGAGAAGCTGCTGAAGAACATTTGGCAGCTGGTTGACTACGACCTGCCCACCCCGATTCAGCGGATGACATACGCCCACGCCATGGAAAAGTACGGCACGGACAAGCCGGATTTGCGGTTTGGGTTGGAACTGGTTGACCTGACGGAGTACTTCAAGAACTCACCTTTCCGCGTGTTCAATGCCCCTTACGTCGGGGCGGTAGTCATGCCGGGCGGGGGCTCGCAGCCGCGCAGGGCCTTCGACAAGTGGCAAGAGTGGGCCCGCAGCCGCGGGGGCAAGGGCTTGGCCTACGTCACGGTTGGTGAAGACGGTACGCTTGCCGGCCCCGTGGCGAAAAATTTGGCCGAGGAAGAGCGGGAGGGACTTGCCGATGCAACAGGGGCTCAGCCCGGTGACTGCATCTTCTTTGCAGCGGGTAAGCCGGGGGAGGCGCGCGGCCTGCTTGGCGCTACCCGCCTGGAGATTGCTGATCGCTTGGACCTGACCGCGGACCAAGACTGGTCCTTCGTTTGGATTGTGGACCCACCCTTGTTCAAGGCGACGGAGGAGGCCGAGGACGAGGGCGACGTAGCCATTGGCGCAGGCGCCTGGACGGCCGTCCATCACGCGTTCACCTCACCCCAGCCAGCCTATTTCGATACTTTTGATCAGGATCCGGGCACGGCCCTTGCAAGCGCCTACGACATTGTGTGCAACGGAAATGAGATCGGCGGCGGGTCTGTCAGGATCCACCGCCGGGACGTGCAGGAACGTGTCTTCGACGTCATGGGAATTGGTTCGGAAGAGGCCGAGGAGAAGTTCGGGTTCCTGCTGGAAGCGTTCCAGTATGGGGCGCCTCCACACGGCGGTATCGCATTCGGCTGGGACCGGATCGCTGCACTCCTTGCGGGCGCCACTTCCATCCGCGACGTCATCGCGTTCCCAAAGACTGGCGGAGGATTTGACCCCCTCACCGCCGCTCCCGCACCAATTGACGCCGCCCAGCGGAAAGAGACTGGTGTTGACGCCAAGCCCAAAGCGGCCAGCAAGAAGGACCCCGAAACGGACACCGGCAGCACCAAAGACAGCTAGCTAGGTTCACCTGGCGGTAGGTCCGGGTCTGGGATCCGGTCGGGGGCGGCCCTGGGGACACGTCCCCTGTAACAGTGGGGTCCGTTACAGGGGACGGTTAGACTGGGGGCATGGAGATTATTGAACTGCACCCAGACAATCCTCAGCCACGGTTGGTCCGCCAGGTGGTGGACGTCCTAAACGCTGGTGGAACCATCGCTCTTCCCACGGACTCCGGTTACGCAATCGCCTGCAAACTTGGCAACAAGGCCGGTATGGACACGATTCGCCGGGTCCGCAAATTAGATGAGAAGCACAACTTCTCGTTACTGTGCGAATCCTTCGGGCAGTTGGGCTCCTTGGTTCATGTGAACAATAAAGCTTTCCGCACCATCAAAGCCCTGACGCCCGGCCCGTACACGTTCATTCTGCAGGCCACGAAAGAGGTTCCGCGGATGACGTTGAACAAAACGAAGAAGACGGTGGGGGTCCGGCTTCCCGATCACAACATCACGCAGGCGATCGTGGGGGAACTGGGGGAACCCCTTCTTTGCTCCACTCTGATCATGCCGGGGCAGACAGACCCGCTGGTGGACGCAGAAGACGTTGCTACCGCTCTAGCGAATTCCGTGGACGTGGTTGTCGCCGCCCCAGTTGGCTTGGTGGGTGCTACCACCGTCATTGACTTCACTGACGGCCACCCCCAGGTGGTGCGCGCAGGGGCCGGCGACACGGAGTTGTTTGACTAGGTAGCGGTAACCGTGGACCTTTTTAGCTCTCTGTCGGTAGACGACCACGGGTTGCCCGCACCGGATCGAAACGCGCCGCTAGCCGTGCGCATGCGACCGCGGGATGCGGAACACCTTTTTGGTCAGTCGCACTTGCTCACGCCAGGCGCTCCTCTGGCGCGCTTGTTGGATCAGGATGGGACGTCCCCGCCCTCGGTAATCCTTTGGGGTCCCCCCGGGACGGGGAAAACTACGCTGGCATACCTGATAGCTAGGCAGAGCGGCAGAAGGTTCGAGGAACTGTCAGCGGTCAGCGCCGGCGTGAAGGACGTGCGCGGCGTTGTGGGGGAGGCCCGCAGGCACCTTGCTGCCACCGGTGAGCAGACGGTCCTGTTCATTGACGAGGTTCACCGGTTCTCCAAGACACAACAGGACGCCCTGTTGCCTGCGGTGGAGAACCACTGGGTGGTGCTGGTTGCTGCCACCACAGAAAACCCGAGCTTCTCCGTCATCTCCCCCTTGCTCTCCCGCTCCCTGCTGCTAGTCCTGCGGCCCTTGGATGATGAGAGCCTCCTGCAAGTACTGAACCGGGCGCTAACCGAAGATGAGGGGCTGGCGGCCAACCACAAGTTGGGCGAGGACGGGCGGGCAGCCATCCTGCGTTTAGCGGGAGGGGACGCCCGCAAGTCACTCACCCTTCTGGAAGCCGCTGCCAGCGCAGCAGCTAACCGGGACGCCCGCGAAATAACAGGGGAAGACGTGTCCCTGGGCGCAGCCACAGCCTTGGTGCGGATGGATGAAGACCAGCACTACGACGTGGCTAGCGCCTTCATCAAATCGATGCGCGGCTCGGACGTGGATGCCGCCCTCCATTATTTGGCGCGAACGCTGGAGGCTGGGGAAGACCCCCGTTTCATCGCCCGACGCATCATGATCTGCGCGTCCGAGGACGTTGGGATGGCCGCCCCGGACGTCCTGCCCCTGACGGTGGCCGCCGCCCAAGCTGTGGCTCTGGTGGGCATGCCGGAAGCGCGCATCATCCTGTCCCAAGCCGTCATCGCGGTTGCCACGGCACCGAAGTCGAACGCTGCCTACGTCGCCATTAATGAAGCAATGCAGGACGTTCGGGACGGCAAGGCGGGGGAGGTGCCCATGCACCTGCGGGACGCCCACTACAAAGGTGCGGAGCGTTTGGGGCACGGTGAAGGCTACGTCTACTCCCAAAATGAACCCCATGGTGTCGCCAGGCAAAGTTACCTGCCTGACACCCTTGCGGACGCTTCCTACTACAGGCCGACAACCAGAGGTGAGGAAACCCTCATCGGGAAACGCATGCAGGCGATAGAGGCCCTCCGTTCGGTCCGCTAGCATGGCACAGTTGCGTCTGCAACCGAATAATCGAAGCACCTGGGACCTTAGCCGATGGGCACCCCGCCTTGGAGTTGGTCCCATGGGCCCCGCGAGATGGGGCCCATGACGCTTGAAACAGGAAAGAAGAGTTAGTTTTATGGCTGGAAATCGTGCACGCAAGTCTGTGCGTCAATCACGTGCGATTGGCATTCCCCTAACCCCCAAGGCCGTGCGCTACTTTGAGCGCCGCCCCTACGGTCCCGGCGAACACGGTCGTACCCGCCGCCGGCAAGAGTCCGACTACGCGGTGCGGCTGAAGGAAAAGCAGAAGCTGCGCGCCCAGTACGGTATTCGTGAGGCTCAGATGCGCCGCGCCTTCGAGGATGCACAGCGCCTGTCAGGCCAAGCCGGTGAGAACCTGGTGGAACTGCTGGAAATGCGTCTGGATGCCCTAGTGCTGCGTTCCGGGTTTGCCCGCACCATGGCGCAGGCGCGCCAGGCGGTTGTCCACCGCCATGTGATGGTTGACGGCCGGATCGTTGACCGCCCCTCTTACCGCGTGAAGCCGGGGCAGGTCATCCAAATCAAGCCCAAGTCGCAGATGACGGTTCCGTTCCAGGTTGCGGCCGAGGGCGCACACACCGAGGTGCTACCCAAGGTTCCGGGCTACCTGGACGTGGAGTTGGAACGCTTGAAGGCGACCCTGGTGGAACGCCCGAAGCGTGCAGACGTCCCCGTTGACTGTGACGTCCAAATGGTTGTTGAGTACTACTCACGCTAGTTGCTAGGAAGCCCGCGGCGAATCCCACAGATTCCCGCGGGCTTTGTAGCTACCCTGACCTGTGGGCAGCGGCCTCTAACATGTCTAGACCGTAGGGACAAATGAAAACCTCCGAAATCAAGCAGCGCTGGTTGGATTATTTCCAGGCCAATGAACACGTGATTCGCCCGTCGGTGCCCCTGGTGTCGCCGGATCCTTCGATCCTGTTCACTATTGCGGGCATGGTGCCTTTCATTCCGTACATTACGGGTGAGGAGGAGGCCCCGTGGCCACGCGCCGCTTCCGTGCAGAAGTGCCTGCGCACCAACGACATTGAAAATGTTGGCAGAACTTCAAGGCATGGCACGTTCTTCCAGATGAACGGCAACTTCTCTTTCGGGGATTATTTCAAAGAGGGCGCCATCCACTACGCTTTCGACCTGCTGAGCGGCCCCCAAAGCGAGGGCAAGTACGGCCTGGACCCGGAACGCTTGTGGGTCACCATTTGGGAAGAGGACAAGGAATCGTACGACGTCCTCACCCGGCAGATCGGCCTTGATCCCGGCCACATTGTGCTGCTGCCGCGGGAAGAGAACTTCTGGGACACAGGGCAGCCTGGCCCGGCCGGTCCTTGCGCTGAGTGGCATTACGACCGTGGGCCAGAATATGGGCCCGAAGCGGTGGGGGGCACAGTCGACCCGGGGGGCGACCGGTACTTGGAACTGTGGAACCTGGTCTTCGACCAGTACATGCGCGGGGAGGGCACCGGCAAGGACTACCCGCTGTTACACGAACTTGATCAGAAGGCGATTGACACGGGGGCTGGGCTGGAGCGCCTCGCTTTCGTGCTGCAGGACAAGCCGAACATGTTTGAGATCGATGAGGTGCGCCCTGTCATCACGAAAGTGGAGGACCTGACCGGCATCAAGTATGGCGCGGGCGGCGACAATGACGTGCGGATGCGCATCATTGCCGACCATGTCCGCTCTTCGATGATGCTGATTGGTGACGGTGTCCGGCCCGGAAACGACGGTGCGGGCTATGTTCTGCGTCGGCTGATTCGCCGGGCAATGCGTTCCGTGAGGCTGCTGGGGGTGGACGAGGTCGTCCTGCCCGAACTGTTCCCGGTTTCCCGGGATGCTATGGCGCCCTCATACCCGTCCCTGATCACCTCGTGGCCCACGATTGAGCAAGTTGCCTACGGGGAAGAGGCGGCGTTCCGTCGGACCCTGGACTCTGGCACCACGATTTTCGACCTTGCTGTTTCCAAAGCGAAGAAGTCGCCCAACCGGGTTGCCACCGGCTCCAGTTCCGGGCTGCTACTCAGTGGCGAGGACGCTTTCGCCCTGCATGACACTTACGGGTTCCCGATTGATCTGACCGTGGAAATGGCTGCCGAAAAGGGGGTGACCGTTGACGAGGAGCGCTTCCGGGCGCTAATGGAAGAGCAACGTCAACGCGCCCGAGCGGACAGCGTGGCCAAAAAATCGGGACACGTGGACGCTTCGGAGTACCACCAGATCGCTAAAACTATTGAGGGCGGCCAGGAGTTCGTTGGCTACACGGACCTGTCCGGTGAAACCGAGGTTGCCGGCATCCTAGTTAATGGGGTTTCCGTTCCAGCGGTTGATGGTCCGGCTGAAGTCGACCTGGTGCTTACGCGCACCCCCTTCTACGCGGAGGCCGGGGGCCAACTAGCCGACCGGGGCACAATCCGGACCGGACAGGGTGCCACCTTCCAAGTTCAGGACGTGCAGAGCCCGATCCGGGGCCTCTCCGTGCATAAGGGGAAACTGACCAGCGGAACCCTGGCGGTCGGGGACCAGGCCACCGCGCAGGTGGATCCCGCGCGCCGCCTCGCTATCTCCCGGGCGCACACGTCAACCCACGTGGTGCATAAAGCGCTGCATGAGGTCGTCTCGGACCAAGCCGTACAGGCAGGTTCTGAGAATTCGCCTTCCCGGATGCGTTTTGACTTCCGCCACGGTGCTGCACTCAGCAACAGTCAGGTGCAGGACATTGAGGCCATGGCTAACGAACGGCTGATGAGTGACTTGCAGGTGACTGATGAGGTCATGTCGTTGGAGGAAGCGCAGAAGCTGGGCGCGCAAGCCCTGTTTGGTGAGAAGTACGGCAAGAACGTGCGGGTGGTGCGGATCGGGGACGATTGGTCTCTAGAACTGTGCGCTGGAACCCACGTGCCATCGACCGGCAGCATTGGGCGGCTGAACATTCTTAGTGAATCTTCCGTCGGGTCAGGAATTCGTCGGTTAGACGCACTGGTGTCAGACAGTTCCTACAACTTCCAAGCGAAGGAACATGCTCTAGTTGGGGAGCTCTCCGACCTGTTGCAGGGCCGCGCTGAAGAGCTTCCCGGTAAGGTGTCGACCTTGCTGGACCGCGTGAAATCCGCGGAGAAGGAGCTGGCTGCACTGCAGGACCAACTGCTGCTTGCTCGCGGCGGGGAAATTGCGGAGGGCGCAACGCGGGTTGGCGACGTTTTGGTGGCACGCGCAGATCTTGGCACTATTACTGGGGCAGATGGGGCTCGTTCCGTTGCATTGGATGTGAGGGACCGCCTAGGAACTTCTTCCCCGGCCGTGGTACTCATAGGTGCAGTAGCAAAGGAACGGCCGATCATCGTAGTGGCGACCAGTCAGGGTGCCCGCGACCTTGGGATCGCTGCAGGCAAGCTTGTAAGTGAGGGGGCTGCAGTGTTGGGAGGCGGCGGGGGTGGCCGTCCGGACGTGGCCCAAGGGGGCGGCACGGACGCGAACGCTCTGCAGGACGCCTTGACGGCAATGCAGCGCAGGGTGGAAGGAATGACCCACTGACCGCGCCAAGCCGCATAGCGGTTGACGTTGGGGATGCACGCATCGGCGTAGCGCACGCGAATCGTGGCAGCTCCCTCGCCTTACCGTTGGAAACGGTCCCCGCACACCCAAGAGGGAAAGCGGTCGGCAGGGTGTCGACGTTAGCAAAGCAGAAAGGCGCCACCGAGATATTTGTGGGCCTGCCTAAGCATTTGAGTGGGGCCGAAGGGAAGTCGGCGCACGCGGCCCGGCGGTTTGCGGCGCTTTTGGCCAAGCGATTACCACACGTCCGCGTGTGCATGGTTGACGAAAGACTGTCAACGAAGCAAGCTCAGGAGCGGCTGCTGGCTGCAGGGGTGTCCTCGCGGGAAAACCGGAATGTGATTGACCAGGTGGCTGCTCAGATTATCCTTGAGCAAGCTATTGGCGCGCAGGAAGCAAGCGGGGCTCTGGTAGGGGAAGTTATTCAGCCCGGCGGTACTGGTGCGGGGGAAGGAAGTGCGACACGTGAGTGACAACTCAAGCGGGCCTGAAAAAAGCAGCAGACCGGACTTGCCATTTCCCACGCGTAAAGAGCTGCATAGCTCCCGGATCCCGCAGGCTCCTGTCGGGGTTCCGGCACCTCCAAGTAAACCGGTGACCTTCCCTTCGCGTAGCGAGCTGCACCGCACAGGACAGATACCTCAAGTGCAGCCCCACCACCAAACTGGGCAAGCAGATGAGGACGGAAAGGGCGACTCTCCCGCCCAGAAGCCAAAAGGCCAAAAGCCAAAAGGCCAGAAGCCAGAAGCCCAGCGCCCAGAGGCCGCTCCCGAGCGGGTTGGTAGGTCCAAGCGGGATAAGCGGTCCGAAGGTGGCCAACCTCAAAAGCGTTCGACGCCGGTGAACGCCGCCGGAAAGGCGGAAGGTCCTTTGGGCCCCTTGAACGGGGGCGGAACGCTTGCCCAACGGTCTGCTCCTAGTGATCGTGAGGGGAGAAGCGCTAAGGGAGCCAGGGCCGCGAAGCGACGCAGGTCAAGGCTGATTCGTTCCTTGGTGGTTGTCGCCTTGCTGGCCATCGTCGTTGGGGTTGCCGGGTATTTCGCCCTCAACAATGTGACACCGGAGCAGGAAGAAGTGGTGGACGCCCTGAACTATCCGGGGCCTGGGGCCGGGCAGGTTGATGTGACCATTGTTCCCGGCGCTACAGGAGAGGATATCGGTCAGGAACTTGTTGACGCTGGAGTCGTAAAATCTGTTGCTGGCTTCAAGCAGGCGTTCAATAATAATAGTGCGGCCGCTACCATCAAGCCGGGAACCTACAGTCTGAAACTGGAGATGACGTCCGCCGGTGCGCTCGCTGTGCTGCTTGATGAGGCCAGCCGACAGGACAATGCTGTCACAGTGGTGCCGGGTCAAACTAAGGGACAAGTGGCGGAGAAACTGGTGCAGGTCGGGGGCTTTTCTAAAGAGGAAGTCGAGCAGGCCTACGCCGATGCCCCTGACCTTGGTCTGCCCGAGGTTGCTGGGAGCGACGTTGAGGGCTGGTTGGCTCCTGGGGCTTACGAAGTTGCGAAGGATGCGACCGCAGCCGACGTGGTTGCGGAGATGATCCGGGGCACCGTCAAGGAACTGGAGGGCTTGGAAGTGCCCGAAGATGACTGGCAGGCTGTGCTCACGAAAGCCTCGATTTTAGAGCGGGAAGTCATTTCAGAATCCGACCTGCCCAAAGTGGCACGCGTGATTGAGAACCGCTTGGAAGACAAAGACTCGGAAACCCGCGGCTTGTTACAGATGGACTCAACCGTGCTCTACGGCGTCGGCCGATCCGGGGGCTTGCCCACTGAGGAAGATCTGAGCAGTGACACGCCCTACAACACGTACACGAAAGCTGGACTTCCCCCAACACCCATTGGCAGTCCTTCCACTGCTGCGATACAAGCGATCTTAAACCCGGATGAGGGGGACTGGCTCTACTTTGTGACCGTTAACCTGGACACGGGAGAGACGAAGTTCGCGTCCACATTGGATGAGCACACGAGGAACACACAGCTGCTAGAAGACTGGTGTGAAGCAAACCCAGGAAAGTGCTGAGCTGGCCTCTGTCAGGGAACCGCTTCGACGCTTAGGGGGCAACATGAAACCGTGGGCCGCAATCATTGGGGATCCGGTCGACCATTCACTATCACCAGTTCTGCACCGGACGGCTTACAGGGAGCTGGGGTTGGACTGGGACTACCAGCGCCACCGTGTCCCACTCAATGGCCTTGCGGACTTCATGGCGAATTTAAAGCCGGGGTTCATGGGGCTCAGTGTGACCAGTCCCCTTAAAAGCGCGGTCATCGGCCAGGTGAACGCAGTTGATGGCTTAGCCAAAATGCTGAGCAGCGCCAACACGGTCGTCCCCGCCCCGGGAATGCTCGCAGCGTTCAACACGGACGTGCACGGAATTGTAGAAACCGTGAAGCAGGGGGTTGCAGAGAGCGACCTGGACCTAGTCCGTGACGCGGGAGCAGCCCAGGCTGCGCCCGTGATTGTCGGGACAGGCGCCACTGCAGCATCTGCCCTTGCGGCGTTGGCGACGCTAGGCTTCCGTAATGCGAGCCTTGTTGGCCGCCAATTTGGGGGGCCGGCCAACGCTTTCACCAGTGCCCCCACCCTGGACATGCAGGTGGACCCGATTCCCCTAGGGCACCAGGCCCGGGTCAAGGAAGCACTAGAGAAAGCTCCGCTAGTAATCTCGACTGTGCCTCCCCCGGTTCTTGAGCCGGTGGTTGAAGGCGTGGTGCTGCGGGCGGATGCATCCGTGCTAGATGTGACTTACGGTCAGGAACCGTCACCCCTGGTGAGGGTGGCAACTGCGCAGAACTCGACCGTCCTTTCACCGTTAGCGATGCTGGTGCACCAGGGGTTGGCGCAGGTGAAGCTGATGAGCAACCTGGAAGCGCCCTACGCCCCGGTTTACGAGGCCGTCGTGTCTGCCGCGAACCGGGCGTGACCCGGCCCGTCGGAGCCCCTGCAGTCCCACTTCTCCTGGCGGCAGACCGATGCCTGCAGCCCTGTCGACCACGGCTGGGCACATGAGCGGCGTCGCTCCTTTTCTGGTTCTGGTTTTCAACCTGGCTTGGGCTTGTAGTTTTGGACCGCGAATAGCTCACCGTTATCTGGGGCCTGACAGTCTGCGGCCTGCGGTAGTAGCCGCCGCGACTGCCGTCACTGGGGCTGCGGCCCTGACCTTTGGGATGCTCACTATTCCCAGGCTGCCGTGGCTAATCTCGGTTGGGGTGGCAATCGTTTCTGTCGGCTGGTTAGCAGCATTCATTGACCACCGCGTGCACTTGCTGCCCGACAGTCTGACCCTTCTGCTGGCAGCCAACACGATTTTCATCATTGTGGCTGCCCCAACCGGGAGCACTGGGGTGGCACCCGTGGTGGGAGCGGTACTGTGGCTGCCGCCCCTGCTGCTGGGGGCCTTCGCGGGCCAGGTGGGTGCGGGTGACGTAAAGTTGGGAGCCGTTCTGGGTGCCTTACTGGGGGTGGCGGGGCTGGGAACGGCAGCTCTGGGCCTGGTTGTCGCTCTTATTTCTGCGGGCACCAGCGGTCTTGCGAACCTGGTTAGACAACGCAGGCCGCGACAACGTTTGGCCCTTGGGCCCCACCTGTTGGTGGGGGCGACAATGTCGTGGGCACTGCTCTGCTCTGGGATGGGGTCACTAGCTTAGGGGCGCGTGTGCGAAGCTGTAGGCATGCTGACATGGAGAACCGCGGGCGAATCGCATGGGCCCGCGATACTTGCTTTTCTGGATGGTATCCCTTCAGGCCTGGAAGTTGATACGGACATTATTGGGGCCGCCTTGGCTGAACGACGCCTCGGCTACGGCAGGGGCGCCAGACAAAAGTTCGAACGCGACAAACTGCGGATCTTGTCCGGGGTGCGGCACGGTCTGACAACGGGGGCACCTATAACCATTGAAATTGGGAACTCCGAATGGCCGAAGTGGGAGACGGTGATGAGCGCGGACCCGGTTCCCCCTGAGCAGTTGCTGGTGGACGCCGGTAAAGGGGACAGGCGTGAGATGGCCCGTAACAGAGCCTTGACGACCCCGCGGCCGGGGCATGCTGACCTGGCTGGCATGGTCTCGTATCGGCTGAGTGACTCCCGCGATGTCCTGGAGCGCGCGTCCGCCAGAGAGACGGCAGCCCGGGTCGCAGCGGGGGCCGTTGCCAAGCAACTGCTGAAGGCCGTGTCGGGAACCGAAGTGATCTCGCATGTGGTCAGCGTTGGCCTGGAAAATAATGATGCTGGGCCCCTGCCAGCGCCGCAGGACCGTAGCGCACTGCAGGCCGCTCCAATGCGCACCCTGAACCAGGAAGCACAGGATCGTTTCGTGGCTGCAGTTGATGCTGCGAAGAAAAGCGGCGAAACAATTGGGGGGACCGCCCAGGTAATCGCCTGGAATGTGCCGCTTGGCCTGGGCAGTCACGTGTCCGGGGACCAGAAGCTGGATGCCAACCTGGCGGCGGCAATGATGTCAATCCAGTCGGTGAAGGCCGTCGAAATTGGGGATGGGTTCGCCTTGTCCGCCCGTTTGGGCTCCACCGCGCACGATGAGATCACACTGGATGCGGACGGCACCGTCGCGCGCACCTCGAATTTTGCGGGTGGCATCGAGGGCGGAACATCCAACGGTGAACCGATTCTGGTCAGGATTGGTTTCAAACCGATTTCGACAGTCCCGAAAGCTCTGCAGACCGTCGACCTAGTGACAGGGGAACAGACGACCGCGTTCCACCAGCGCTCGGATACGGCACAGGTCGTGCCTGGTGCGGTGATTGGGGAGGCCATGATGGCTCTTACGCTTGCAGCTGCTTTGCTGGAAAGGTTCGGGGGACGCAGCGTCCAAGAAGTGCGGGAACAATACTTGGCGAATCAAGAATATGCTGCTGCGCGGCTGACTGTGGAAGGTAACAATGAGTAGTCGCAAACCTGAATCCCACGTCAAGACGCCCGCCCCGCAGCAAGTGGTACCGCTTCCGCAAGAGCAGCCCTGGTATATCGTTGGCTTGCCCGGCAGCGGAAAATCGCGTCTAGGCCAGGCGTTAGCTGCAGAGCTCGGCACCGACTTCACGGACATTGACCGGGTGGTCGAGGGCCAGCAGGCCCAGTCGATCAGCACTATTTTCCAACAGGAGGGTGAAGAGCATTTCCGTCGTTTGGAAGCCCGAGCGATCATAGAAGGTGCCGGTAAGCCTTCCCCCGGAATCATCTCGGTGGGTGGGGGCGCGGTTGAGACCGCGGAAGTGCGAGAGTTTTTGAAGAGCCAAACCGTCATCTGGGTTGACGCCGCAGACGCAGTGCTTCTGGGGAGGATCAAACGGACCCGCAGGCGCCCCCTGATGCGTGACAATCCAGAAAAGCAGTTACGCAAGCTACGTGACCGGCGCACCCCCCTCTACGAAGAAGTAGCAACTGTGCGGGTACGTTCAACGAAAGCCCCCGTGACCCGGGTGGTTGACCAGGTGCTTGGCCGCCTGCTCGACTGGCAGCGCATTCGGGTTCGGGGCGGGGCAGGCCCTTACAGCTACGTCAGCGGTTTCGGCTGCACGAACCTGCTTGCCGCCGCCATCCCGGACAGCGCGCGCCAGGCCTTCATTGTGGTCCCAGAAGCATTATCTGAAGCAGCCCGGAAAACGGAAGCGGCATTGCAGGCTGCCGGTTTGACGGTACACACGTTCGTTCACCCAGAAGGGGAGGCAGCCAAGGACCTGACCGTCGCAGAGCAGGCGTGGGACGCGATGGGACAGGCTCGCATTGGCCGCACCGACGTTGTTGTTCCGGTCGGAGGAGGGGCGACAACCGACTTGGGTGGCTTCCTGGCCGCAACCTGGCTTCGCGGGGTAGCTGTCATTCAGCTGCCTACAAGCCTGCTCGCAATGGTTGACGCTGCCGTTGGGGGCAAAACGGGCATCAACACCCGCACTGGGAAGAACCTGGTGGGTGCATTCCACGATCCGGCTCTTGTTCTAGCGGATCTGAGTTTCCTGGAAACCCTTCCACAGGAAGAGTACACGTCCGGCCTGGCGGAGATCATTAAGGCCGGGTTCATTAAGGACCCCCAGATCCTGACTCTCATTGAAAGGAACCCGCAGATCGCCTCAGTGCAGTGGGCTGCGGGTCCGGGGCGTGGTGTTCTGTCGTCCCTGATAGCGAAAGCTGTGCGGGTCAAGGCTCAAGTGGTTGGTCAGGACCGCCTGGAAGCGGGGCAAAGGGAGACCCTAAACTACGGTCACACCCTGGGCCACGCAATAGAGCGGGCCGACTCGTACCGAACCCGCCATGGGGATGCAGTCGCCATGGGCTCTGTGTTCGCAGCAATGCTGGCGGAAGACTTAGGCCTCATCAGCCCTGAACTGCGCGAACGACACCAGAACATTTTTGCCACCGTCGGGTTACCCACGGACCACCGCGGGGATTTCGCCGTGCTGCTCGACGCAATGCGCAGCGACAAAAAGACTCGGGGGGACAGCATCCGCTTCGCGCTTCTCACGGGAACCGGAAAAGCGGAGGTTCGACCCGTTCCCGTCAGGCAGCTGGCATCCACCGCCCGGCGGTATGGTCTGACTGTGAGTGAGGAGGAGTTCCTTCGTGACTAACAGCTGCCTACTGCCCGGGGCTGACCACCCGGCCGTCCTGGTGTTGGGTGCGTCTGGAGCGGGCCGCACCTCCGTAGTGGAAGCACTCGGCGACCTGCTGAACCTTGCCACCGTAGAATCCGAGGAACTAGCCGCCCTCACACCGGCGGGTGGCCGTGATGCGATGGTGGTGGACCCGCAGGATGCGCACGAACGGCTCCACCGCGCGGCTGTCTCTGTCATCAGACAGGGTGGCGAGGGCGCGGGGTCTGTTGCTTCCCTCAGCCCCTCCGCGGTCCTGGACCCACAAGTAGCTGACTTGGTGCGCCAGGCACAGCAGGCGGGTACCAAAGTTGTCGCTCTTGAAGCAGACATGAACACGCTGGCTCGCCGCGTGGGGCTTGGAGTGGCGCGCCCCACGTCTCTTGGCCCGATGCGGGCCCTGTTCCGCACCCAGTTAGAGCAGTTGCACCAGGCATACGAGCCGCTTGCGGAACTCTGGTGTGACACTTCAAACCAAAGCGCGGTCCAGACCGCGAATGAGATAGCCCAGCAACTGGGACTAGACTTGAGCTGACGCGGCACTCCGCATTTGTCCCTGATTTTCATGAGGAGAAGACTAAAACGTGGCTACAACCAATGACTTGCGTAACGGGATGATTTTGGTTCTGGATGGGGAACTGTGGCAGGTGATTGAATTCCTGCACGTGAAGCCGGGCAAGGGACCTGCCTTCGTTCGCACCAAAATTCGTAATGTGCTGACCGGCAAGTCCGTTGACAAGACATTCAACGCGGGCGTGAAGGTGGAAACAGCGACGGTTGACCGGCGCGACATGACTTACCTTTACAACGATGGAACCGATTTTGTTTTCATGGATGAGGAAGACTACGAGCAGATTCCCATCACCCCGGAGACGCTTGGTGAAGTGGCCAACTATCTGCTTGAAAATCAGCGTGCCATTGTTTCCTTCCACGAGGGTACGGTCCTGGAGGTGGAACTGCCTGCCACCGTGACGCTTGAAATAACGCACACTGAGCCGGGCTTGCAGGGTGACCGGTCGAACGCAGGTACGAAGCCGGCAACCGTTGAAACAGGTTACGAACTTCAAGTGCCCCTCTACATGAACGAGGGCACGCGAATTAAGGTTGACACCCGCACGGGCGAATATGCGGGTCGCGTCACCGACTAGTTTCGCCGTTAAGTTCCCCAGCAAACTTTGCGGGGAATCTGGCAGTAAGCTCAGCAGGTAGGTTTTGCCGGCATGTTCTGCAGACAAGTTCCGCAGACAAGTTCCGCAGACAAGTTCTGCCGGCCTGTTCCGTAGACATGTTCCGTAGGTGGGGGAAGGGCGCACGTTAGAT
>CAYFVT010000009.1:24422-35100 GCA_964346705.1 uncultured Actinomyces sp.
TGCCGGCCTGTTCCGTAGACATGTTCCGTAGGTGGGGGAAGGGCGCACGTTAGATGGCTAGGAAACGAGGCACGTTCACTTCTAGGACGAAGGCACGCAAACGCGCTGCGGATATCCTTTTTGAGGCCGATCAGAAGCGAATCCTGGATTCGGCCCCCGACCTTCTGGCCCTGTTGGAGCAGCGCCGTGAGGTGACGGCAGCTCCTTCTACGTTGGCCCCGTATTCGGCGGAGATTGTGGAGGGCGTTGCCGGCAGCCTTCCCGAAGTAGACGCGCTTTTGCAGAAGCACGCTCAGGGGGCCGGGTTCAGTAGGACGCCTGCGGTAGACCGCGCTGTTATGCGTGTGGCGGTGTGGGAGATGTTGCGAAACCAAGATGAAGTGCCCCCCATAGCCGCTATCGACGAGGCGGTGGCGATCGTGCGGCAAGTATCTACGGACGATTCGCCCTCGTACGTGAACGCGGTCCTGGACGCTGTGCGCAAAGACATCGACGCAACCCGGGCCACCCCGCACCAGGAAGCCACGCCCCAAGCACTTGCTGGGGGCGGGGAGGCCGAACTCGGCGCTGCTGAATCCGATACTGCCGGACGTGAGTCCTCTCCCGCTGCCTCCGCGGCTGACACCTTGGAAGAGGACGAGGACCTGGCAGCCCTACTTGGGGAGTACTAGGCCGAGGAGTTAAAGGCCTGACCTTATGGGCAAATTCACAACGCGCAAAAGAGATAATCGCGAAAATCATTTGAATTTGTGAATCCGCATTGACCTGCACCTTTACAGGCTCACTAAACATCGGCCCTCAAGTTCTGGGTGACGCGCACCGCTTATTCACTCTTTGGTGTGAGCCCGACCGCGAGGCACGCGGGTCCCACACTGCCTCGTCTAGTAACTCGTGGAATGATTGTTGTCAGACGACCGTTCTGAGCTTGGTTCAGTCGGAGCGGATCGGCTTATCGATGAGCAGCCAGGAGAAGGAAAAGCAATGGTGCTACCGAAGCTGACAGCCCAACAACGTCAAGAGGCCTTGGAGAAGGCTACTGAAGCCCGCAGGCGCAGAGCAGAAGCGAAGATCGCTCTGAAGTCACGTGAAGTTTTACTTTCCGAGATTTTTGAGTTGGCAGACGAGGATGAGGCGATCGCAAAGATGCGGGCCCGCACGCTGTTGGAGGCGCTTCCGCGGGTGGGCGTTCACCGGGCGGGGGAGCTGATGATGGAAATTGGTATTTCCCCCTCACGCCGTGTCCGCGGTCTAGGCCGTGTCCAGCGTGAAGAGCTTATCCGCCGCTTCGGCTGACTCTTCCCGCGCGGCCCTGGGTAGATCCCCGGGAAGATCCCCATGCAGATTCCTGGGAAGAACTAGGTAACCCGGTAATTTTCTGGGTTGTTTCACAAACATTTCGGGTGGCCCCGGCCCCGCGTGGATTGTGCCATCCTTAGTTGTATGGACGAATCCTCATTTGCTGCTCCGTTGTTCGTTGTTGCTGGACCAACTGCCGTTGGCAAAGGCACGGTTATCCGCAGGCTGCGGGAACGCCACCCCGACCTGCCGCTCTCGATTTCGGTGACCACGCGCGAACCGCGTCCGGGAGAGGTGGACGGACTCGACTACAGGTTTGTGTCTGAAGAAGAATTTGATGCTCTTGTGGCTACCGGGCAGCTGCTTGAGTGGGCTCTGGTCCACGGGCAGCACCGTTACGGAACACCTCACGACTGGGTTAGGGACCAGCGCAGCAAGGGCAACCCGGTGTTGCTTGAGGTGGATTTGGAAGGTGCCCGCCAGGTGAAAGCGCATGACCCGCAGGCACGCACGGTGTTTATTGCGCCCCCATCCTTTGACACGCTGCGGGAACGGCTTCTGCTGCGCGGGTCCGAAGGCGAAGTGGAAATGACTAGGCGGCTACAAACCGCTGAACAAGAACTGGCGGCAGCAGACGAATTCGACTTCGTTGTTATCAACAATGATGTTGACCGTGCTGTAAGAGAATTAGAGGCTCTTTTGCAGCTGGGGTAAGCTACTTCTGCGAATAGATGCCCAGCGCGGACATCCCGCCCTGGTTGCTGTCCTGGGTTGTCATCAAATGCCCCGGGGCGACTTAGCTTAGAATGAGGCACAAGAATGTCAGGAACGGTCGCCAACCCTGAAGGTATCACTTACCCCCCGATTGATGAGCTGCTGGAACGCACACAGTCGAAGTACTCCCTGGTGACGGTGGCCGCGCAGCGCGCGCGGCAGATCAATGCTTACAACATGCAGTTGGAGTCAAACTTGATTCAGTTCGTGGGCCCAGTTGTCCCGATTGACGCTGAGGACAAGCCCCTGTCCATTGCGTTGCGAGAAATCGTCGAAGATAAGCTTGAATTCACCGAAAAAGACAGCGAATAGCGAGCTCACCCCGGGTGCCCCCACGGTCATTGTGGGGGTTGGGGCTGGGATTGCGGCCTACAAGGCCGCACTGCTGGTACGTCTTTTCCGGGGGTACGGTTGGGCGGTGCACGTGATTCCTACCCCTTCATCGTTGCATTTTGTGGGGGAAGAGACCTGGCGCGAACTGTCTGAGAACCCTGTTGCAACCGGGGTGTTCGGCTTGCAAGGACAGGGACATGTGGAGTTGGCCCGCCGCGCTGACTTGGTTGTCGTGGCGCCTGCAACCGCGGATCTGTTGGGGCGCTTCCGTATGGGGTTGGCGGATAATCTGCTGACCACCACAGTGCTGGCTACCCATGCGCCCGTTCTGCTGGCCCCTGCCATGCACACTGAAATGTGGGCTAGCGCCGCCACCCAGGACAATATGGAGACGCTGCTGTCCCGCGGCTTCCGCTCCGTGGGGCCAGGAGTGGGGCCACTCAGTTCTGGGGATTTCGGTCCGGGCCGGATGGCTGAACCGGAGCAGATTGCGCAGGCCGCCCAGCAGCTGCTGACTGAACGTCGCCAGGATGAGTCCCCGCAGGAAACTGGTGGCGCCTTGAGCGGGAAACGCGTCCTGGTTAGCGCTGGCGGCACGCATGAGGCGATTGACCCGGTGCGCTTCATCGGTAACCGCTCCAGCGGGCGGCAAGGCATTGCGATCGCCCAGGCTCTGCGAGATCGGGGAGCTGAAGTAACGCTGCTGGCGGCGAACGTGACCGTGCCTTTACCACCGGAGGAATCGGGCCTCCGGGTTTCTCGCGTCACGTCAGCGCTGGACCTAAAAGCTGAGATCCAGAAACGGCTGGCTGAGGTTGACGGCCTGATCATGGCGGCGGCCGTTGCGGACTTCCGCCCGGATGGCGAACAGTCAGGCAAGATCAAGAAGTCGGGGGACTCCGGCCTGACCCTAACCTTGGTCCAGAATCCAGACATCTTACGTTCGGTTGCCACATCTGCGGAGCGGCCCGCGGTGCTGGTAGGTTTCGGCGCGGAAACCGGCACACCAGAGCAGGTGCTGGCTTTAGGCGCTGCAAAGGCCATCCGGAAGGGCGCTGATTTGCTGGCGGTGAACGAGGTCGGGCACACCGTTGGTTTCGGGGACGTTGACAACAGGCTTTTCTTCTTCGACGCGGCGGGCGAGCTACTCGGCGAAGCTGAGGGCTCCAAAGCGGACGTGGCTGGCGTCCTAGCGGACCGTGTAGCCGAGCTTTTTGGTCACCAGGAGGATGCGTGAGCGCTAGTCTGCAGCCCTTCACCTCAGAGTCAGTGACAGAGGGACACCCGGACAAGGTCAGTGATCGGATTTCGGACGCGATTTTGGATGCGATCTTGGCTGAGGACCGCGATGCGCGGGTCGCGGCTGAGGTGGTGTCAACTAAGGGTCTGGTGCACGTGGTCGGGGAGATCACCACGGACGCTTACGTGGAGATTCCCGCAATTGTTCGCGGTGAGCTACTGCGAATAGGCTACGACTCTTTGGAAGCTGGTTTCGACGGAAATTCGTGCGGCGTATCGGTGTCTATCGGACAGCAAAGCCCCGACATTGCGGGTGGGGTGGCGAAGTCGCTAGAGGCCCGCACAGGCGGCAGCGTGCTGCAAGCACGTGACCTTCAAGGAGCCGGCGACCAGGGGATCATGTTCGGGTACGCGACCGACGAGACACCCGACCTGATGCCGGCCCCCCTGTGGTTGTCGCAGAAGCTGGCCATGCGTTTAGCTCAGGTGCGTAAAGCCGGACTGGCGCCCGATCTTCTCCCAGACGGCAAAACTCAAGTGACTGTTCTGTACGAAGGGGACCGCCCGGTGGGAATCGACACGGTTCTGGTGTCAAGTCAGCACAAGGAGCAGATCTCCCAGCAGGAGTTGCAGCAGGTTCTGACTAGCCAGGTGATTGACCCGGTGTTAGAGGAGCATTCCCTTGGCTTGGATCTTTCAGGTATGCGAATCCTTTCAAACCCATCTGGCAGATTCGTCCTTGGGGGACCGGCCGCGGACGCGGGCCTGACGGGACGCAAAATAATCGTTGACACTTACGGAGGTAGTGCCCCGCACGGTGGGGGCGCCTTCTCGGGGAAGGACCCATCCAAAGTGGATCGGTCGGCTTCCTACGCCGCCAGGTGGATTGCGAAGAATGTGGTCGCAGCCGGGCTTGCGAAACGATGCCAGTTGCAGCTTGCTTACGCCATCGGCTCCGCCCAGCCAGTTTCGCTTACTGTCGACACTTTCGGGACGGGCGTCCTCCCCGACACTCAGATTGCTTCAATGATTCGGGAAGTGTTTGACCTGCGTCCTCTTGGAATCATTGAAGAATTAGGTCTCTTGGACACCAGCAAGCTTCACTATCGAGACACGGCCGCCTACGGCCATTTCGGGCGTGCTGGATTCTCTTGGGAGGAACTGGACCGGGTTCAGGACCTGGCGAATGCCGCAGGCATCTGACCGCGCTCCCGGCATTGACGTGGCCAGAGATTGTGCCAGGGATTATGCCGGGGATTATTCCGGGGAATCAGCCAGGAAATCAGCCGGGGAATCGGTCCGCGGGCCTAGGTTCGCGCAGGTCCTGATTGACCGGGACGTTGCCCACCTAGACCGGGCTTTCGATTATTCGATTCCGCCCTCGCTTCGAGGGCAAGTTCAGCTGGGGTCTTTGGTGCGTGTCCCTTTCGCTCGCAAACTCACTTCCGGGTGGGTTGTGGGTGTTTCTGAGGACACGTCGTTCAAAGGGAAAGTGGCAGCCATCCAGCGCCTGGTTGTACCGGTGCCATTGTTCACGTCCGGGTTGCTCAGCAGTTCACGTTATCTGGCTCTGCGGTTTGGCGCCACGCTCAGCCAAGTCCTTTCGTTTATTGCCCCCAGTCGGCGGGCAAGCGTTGAAAAGGAGCTTCTGCCAGTCGAGGACGCCACTGTCCCCACCCCACCGTCACTTGGGGAGGGCGGGGGTCCCCGGCGGGGGGTTCTCACAGTGCTGCCGCACCAGGAGCTGGGAGTATTTTTGGCGGCCGCCCAATCCCAAAAGGAAGCAGGCAGGTCCACTCTGCTTGTGGTTCCCACAGCTGAGCAGAGTAGCCGCTACGCGGCCCTACTGCGGGAAAATTCGGACCTGCGAGTGGGCGTTTACGACGCGCAGTCGCCACCCGACCGGCGCTATCGCACTTATTTGAAGTCCCGTTTGGGGCAGTTTGACGTGGTGGTTGGAACCCGGTCCACGGTGTGGTTGTCGCCCCCCAATTTAGGGGGAATCGTGGTTTGGGACAGTGGGGACGACCGACTGCGGGAACCCCGCTCACCGCGATTTGACGCCCTGGATGTGGCTTTGGCCCGCAGTCACCATGAGGGCCTGGATCTGCTGGTTCCTGCATATTCGCGGAGCGTGAAAGCGGAAGCGCTGGCACAGACCGGGTGGGCCACCGGGCGGGTTCCGTCCGTAGTGGACACCACCAGAAGCATCCCTAAAATCGAGTTTTTTGACTTGTTCGACCAAGAGGCAGAAGGGCCATCCGGTCGTATGCTGCTTCCCTCCGCCGCTTACCGCACTATCCGCGCGGGTCTTACCACCGGGTCCGTCCTGGTCCAGGTTGCTGCCGCAGGCTACCTGACGGAGGTGACCGACCAGCGGGAGGGCCCAGCAGGCGGGGACACGTATACCCGGAAGGGGGCGGAGAGGATAGCTGAGGAGGTCCAGCGCGCCTTCCCCGAGGCGACGGTGGTAGCCTCCACGGCATCAGCCACCGTTCTCCGGGAAGTTGCAGGACAAGGGACAATCGTGGTCGCCACACCGGGGGCGGAACCGCAAGCGCAAGGGGGCTACGGGTCGGTGGTGATCGCCCAGTCACAGGTAGCCGTGTATCGGGAGGAGCTGGATGCGCCGCTTGAGGCCCTTCGCCGGTGGATGAACGCGCTAGCCTTGGCTCGTCCTCTTGCCCCTGCCCTGGTTATCGGCTCCCTTCCCCCAGAGTTGGCGCAGGCGCTAAGTGCGTGGCGCGCTGAAAAGGTGGCTGAACAAGTGTGGCAGGAGCGGGTCTCGTTAGGGTTTCCCCCGGCCCGCCACGTGGTGGAGCTGCTGGGGCCCCCCAGGTCGGTTGACGCCGCTTTGCAGGAGGTTGGGGACCATGCGGATGCTTTGGAGCTAACCACCATGGGCCGGGCGGAGGTAAGCGATGGCGACCTCCTTGAAGGTTGGGCACTGGTTTCAGTGCCAGCGTCCCGCGCCTTGGCACTGATGGAATTGTTGGCCGAGGTTCGCATGCGCCTATCGAAGTCGCGGCGCACACCGCTGAAGATTCACGTTAACCCTCCAAGTATGGCGCCACCCCAGGGTGCGCTGCCTTCTTTGGGTGGCGAGCTAACCTAGATGGAACTTGAAGGAAGCGGAGGATCATGCGCATAGTCTTTGCTGGAACCCCAGAAGTTGCTGTCCCCACCTTGCGGGCTTTGGTGGACAGCGGACACACGGTGGTCGGGGTGATGACCCGGCCCCCGAAACGGCAGGGGCGTCGCCGCACTCCTGTAGCCAGTCCAGTCGCCCAGGCTGCTGCCGACTTAGGGTTGCGTCTGCTAGAAACGGAGCAACCAGGTGGACCGGAAGCCCTGGACTGGCTTCAAGGCCTGCATCCAGACCTGGGGGTAGTCGTCGCCTACGGGGCGCTCCTTTCCCAACAGGTCCTGGATGTCCCGGACGAGGGCTGGTTGAACGTGCACTTTTCTGCTTTACCTCACCTTCGGGGGGCTGCTCCGGTGCAGCGCGCGATCATGAGGGGGGACACGGAAATTGGCGTGTCCATTTTCCGCCTCGACGCAGGACTGGATACGGGCCCTCTTTTGCTCACGTCCGACTTTCCCCTGCCAGCAGGGGTAACATCCGGCCAGATGCTGCAGCAGCTGTCCGCGGAAGGGGCCGGACTACTGGTTGAGGCCGTGAACTTGGTAGCGGCAGGGCAGGCCCAGTACGTTCCGCAGGATGAAGGACCCGAAGGCACCGCGGTCACCTACGCGCCCAAACTGGAACGCAAAGACGGGTTCATAGATTTCCGGGCGCAGGCACCGGTGGTGGATTCAGTTATCCGGGGAGTGACCCCAGCCCCTGGCGCGTGGACGACGCTTCCTGGGGGCCACCCGATGAAACTGGGGGCCCCCGCCCAAGTTTCGGTTGAACCGAATCCAGATTCCGATTTGAAACCGGGGCAGGTGCGGCTCAGCGGTGACAGTGTGACGGTTGGCTGCCAGGGTGGGACGCTAGTTCTTGGAACGGTTGCACCCGCGGGTAAAAAGTGGATGGAAGCTGCCGCGTGGGCGCGGGGAGCTCAACTAACGGATGATTTCAGATTGGGGTTGGACCATGGTGCGTAAACCTTCCCGCGTAGATGCGCCGCGCTTGGTGGCTGCGGAAGTCCTGTTAGCCGTAGAGGATAAGGGACAGTTCTCCAACCTGGCCTTGCCTCGCGCGCTCCGACAAGAGCAAAGGGACAACCCGGACTTCACTTACCGGGACTCCGCTTTCGTGTCCGAACTTGTATACGGCACCATCAGGGCACAGGGGACACTGGACTTTATCCTTGCCGACTTCTCCTCCCAACCCCTGACGCAACTTGAACCCGCCGTTCTTGTCTGCCTGCGTTTAGGTGCCTACCAGATCCTTTACACCAGGGTTCCGGAGCATGCGGCAGTTGGGGAAACCGTGTCGGTAGCCCGCCAACTGGCGGGGGAGGGGGCATCACGGTTTGTGAACGCCGTCCTACGCGCCCTCCTACGGGAGGGCAAACCGAAGATCCTCGCCCGCATCGAAAACATTTCCGACGCCGACTTGGCGCTCCAAGTCGGCACATCCCACCCTGGCTGGATTGTGGATGCAACACGGGAAGCGTTGCAAGCCCGGGACCTGCCCTCCGAGGAAGTGCAGGCAGCACTGGAGGCCAACAACAAACGAGCGGAAGTTACCCTTGTCGCCCGCCCCGGCCTGGTCTCTGCCACCGACCTGGCGAACGAGGCGGAAGACATCCTGGGGACCGCAACCACGCAGGGGCTTCTCAGTGAGTACGCCGTGACAATTGCATCCGGGGACCCGGGCGCACTGCCATCCGTTCGTTCCGGAGAGGCAGCCGTGCAGGATGAAGGCAGCCAATTTGCGGCCATCCTCTTGGCGGAGGCCCCGCTGGAGGGAGAGGACAGCAAGTGGTTGGACCTGTGCGCGGGGCCCGGCGGGAAGTCAGCGTTGCTAGCCGCGCTTGCGGCCCCCAAGGGTGCGCAGGTGACGGCCAATGAGGTCAACCCAGGCCGGGCGCGTTTAGTTGAACGTTCCGTGCAGGCGTTGGATAACGTCTCTGTCACCGTGAAGGACGGCAGGGACTTCGACCCCGGTTTCCTGTTTGACCGGGTCCTAGTTGACGCCCCCTGCCTGGGGCTGGGTTCGCTGCGCCGCCGCCCCGAATCACGCTGGCGAC
Organism: uncultured Actinomyces sp.; assembly: GCA_964346705.1. Taxonomy (GTDB): domain Bacteria; phylum Actinomycetota; class Actinomycetes; order Actinomycetales; family Actinomycetaceae; genus Scrofimicrobium. Next base: position 33,266 of record CAYFVT010000009.1, read on the forward strand.
ACTCGAGCAGCGACCTGGAAGAGCTAGTCCCCCTGCAGGCTGCCCTCCTTGACCAGGCGGTCCGTCTGGCCCGGCCCGGGGGCCTCATAGCCTGGGTCACCTGCTCCCCGCATGTGGAAGAAACGTTGGAACGGGTCCGGAACATTCTGAGCGACCATCCGGTGGAGCTGTTGGATGCCGCAGAGTTGGCGCAGACCTTGGTCCCCACTGACCTTGACTTGGGTCATGGTGACGAAATCGCGTCCAAAACAGTTCAGCTGTGGCCCCACCGCCACGGTACGGACGCGATGTTTGTAGCCTTGCTGCGACGCCAGTGAACGGCAACCACAGCCTCAGGCAAGGAACTGTTCCTGCAAAGCTCTTCGGGCACCCCGCGTATGCTTGAGGGCATGAACATCAAGATTGCCCCTTCCATCCTGTCCGCCGACCTGGGGCAGCTTAACCAGCAGCTAGATCTGATCGCTGACGCTGACCTGACGCACGTGGACGTGATGGACGGCCATTTCGTCCCCAACCTGACCTGGGGGGTGCCGATTCTGCAGGCTGTTGTGGCCCACGGGAACCCGCCTGCAGACACGCACCTGATGATTGAAGATCCTGACAGGTGGGCGCTGCAATACGCAGAAGCGGGCTCCGCTTCCGTGACATTCCATGCGGAAGCAGCCAAAGCGCCTATCACGCTTGCCCGGGAACTACGCAAAGCGGGAACAGGCGCTGCCGTCTCATTCAAGCCGTCAACCGGCGTGGCCCCTTACCTGGACTTTCTGCACGAGTTCGACATGGTCCTAATCATGACCGTTGAACCTGGGTTCCCCGGTCAGCAGTTTCTGGACTTCACTATGCGTAAGGTCCGGCAGGTTCGTGACGCGGCAACAGCTGCGGGCTTGCAGCTGGATATCCAGGTTGACGGCGGGATAGACCGGGAGACCATAGTGGCTGCCGCGCGGGCCGGAGCCAACGTGTTCGTTGCTGGCTCCTCCGTGTACGGGGCGGAAGACCCGGCCGAAGAAGTTGCAATCCTGCGCCAGATTGCGACCGAAAACTACGTTCCCTAGAGGTAAAGATCCGCTTGCACCCCCAACCGTGCCGGCCGGGTCCGGGCGCGCAGCAGGCATGTGGCGTTCCACGGCATAAGTTCCATGGCATAATTGGAGACGCTCCGGGGTCGGTGAAACTCCGAACCGGCGGTTAAAGCCCGCGACCCGCCACAGGCGGTTGAACCGGTGGAAGTCCGGTGCCGACGGTTACAGTCCGGATGATAGGAGCCAACGCGGCGCGCGTGGGCGCCCAGGGCACCCCGAAGAAGAAAGGGGCGCATGGGCCGGGCGAATCGCCGCTCTTCACCCAGTTTCTGGTGGGCACCATTAGTCTTGGCAGTCCTGCTGCTCACCGCCTGGTGGTTGGGGACCGCCGCTACGGGGGTGGAATCGTGGGTTTTTCCCACTCCCGCTGAGTTTGCGACCCGTGCCCGTGACCTGCTGACGCAACGGTGGATGTGGGAACGGATCGGTATCACCGCTGAGGAAGCGGTGGTGGGAGCCCTTCTTGGAACCGTCGTCGCCATCCCGCTGGCCTGGCTGATCTACAGTTTCGAACTGGTGCGGGCCTCCGTAGAACCGTTCCTGGGTGCAACACAGGCGATCCCAGCCGTCGCTATTGCGCCGCTACTGGTGCTGTGGATGGGACACGGGTTCATCCCCATAGTCGCGCTGTGCGCCCTCATCACCTTTTTTCCGGTGCTGGTGTCCACCACCGTGGGCTTGCGCCACATGGATCAGGACGTGATCGACGCGGCTGCCCTGGATGGTGCTGGAAGGTGGACCATGCTGGTCTAC
>CAYFVT010000010.1:0-2342 GCA_964346705.1 uncultured Actinomyces sp.
CGCCAGCGTGTCCGCCCGCCCCCGCCAGCATGCTTCTTCAACTGAAAGGTAATAGTGGTGAAAGTTCCCAGTCGTTTTAAACGGTACGTCGGCGTTGGGGTGAGCCTGCTGGTCGGGTTGGTAGCTGCTGCCGGTTGCTCCCCCGTTCGGGAGGCCAGCCCAGCCCCGGATGAGGTGGTGGGGGAAGTTGTTGAGCTGGGCACGGGGGGTGAGGACGTGGTTATCGGGCTGACCTATGTTCCGAACGTCCAGTTCGCCCCCGTCTATGTGGCGGGTGCGGATGAAGTGTTTCGTGCTTCCGGCGTGGGGGCGTCCATCCGCCACCACGGGGCAGACGAGGGCCTGTTCACGGCCCTGATGGCGGGGGATGAGGACGTGACCATAGCCAGCGGCGACGAGGTCCTGCAGGCCAGGGCCGCGGGTCTGGACATTGTTTCTATCGGCAGCTACTACAACACTTACCCCGTGGTTCTGCTAGCCAAAGAAGACAGCGGTATCACCAGCGTGCAGGACCTGCGCGGCAAGAAGGTGGGGGTGCCGGGAGAGTTCGGCTCGAACTGGTTTGGGCTGCTAGCCGCCCTCGAACTAGCCGAAATGGAAGTGGGGGACATAGACGTGGTGTCGGTGGGCTTCACGCAAGCTGCCTCCCTGGCATCCGGGCAGGTGGATGCGATAGTTGGCTTCCTGAACTCAGAAGCCGTGCAATTGGCTGAACTGGGTGTGCCTGTCACGGTCATCCCTCTTGCGGAGGAAGAAGTGCCGCTGGTTGGCGCGAGCATTGTGACGACAAGAAAGTGGGCGGAAGAAAACCCGACCATGGCTCAAGCCGTGGTGGACTCAATCACCGTCGGGAAGGAACGTGTCATTGCAAGCCCCCAACACGCCTTGGAGGTGACGGGGGAGTGGGACCCGAACCTGTCGGACGCCGAGTCTAGGGCGCATGCGAACGAAATGCTGCTAGCAACAGCGGCGCTATGGGACGAAGGGGACGGGCAGGCGACTTCTCTACAGGACCTGGAACTGTGGCAAGCAATGGCACCCTTCCTGGCGCGTTCTCTTGATCTGGACCAGGACGCAATGGACGTTGAGGGGGCAGTGACCAACGAGTACAGCAGCAGATAAGGCGCGGGCCGCCTGCCGGTCGCGGTACGCCCTCGCCCCAGAAAACAGTTTCCTTTAGGCTGGCATCATGAAAACGTTCGAATCACTGTTCGAAGAGATCAAAGACCGGGCAGCAAACCGCCCTCCGGACTCAGGGACCGTGAAAGCCCTTGATGCCGGGGTCCATTTTATTGGTAAAAAAATCGTGGAAGAAGCCGCTGAAGTGTGGATGGCGGCGGAGTACGAAACTGATGAGGACCTGGCGCTAGAAGCCAGCCAGTTGATTTACCACCTGCAGGTGCTCCTGGTTGCCAGGGGCCTGTCCCTAGAAGACGTCTACGAACGGTTGTGAACGAATGCTGAGAGTGGCCCTACCAAACAAGGGTTCCCTGTCGGAAGCGGCTGCCGACTTGCTGGCGGAAGCCGGGTACCGCACCAAGCGACGCGGCCGGGAACTGGTCCTAATTGACCGGGATAATCAGACGGAGTTCTTCTTCCTTCGCCCCCGCGACATCGCCGTGTATGTGGGGGAAGGGAAAATTCATGCGGGCATCACCGGACGTGACCTACTGCTGGATTCTGCTACCCAAGCAATTGAGCTGCGGGGACTTGGTTTCGGGCGCTCCCGCTTCAGGTTCGCCGCCCCAGTGGGCACCATGAGTACTTTGGCGGACCTGCAGGGCAAACGCATCGCAGCCTCATACGACCGCCTGGTTCGCGGCTACTTGGAACAGGCTGGCATTGAAGCAAGCGTGATCCACTTGGATGGCGCTGTTGAGTCCTCCGTGCAACTGGGGGTCTCGGACGCGATCGCGGACGTGGTGGAAACTGGGAGCACACTGAAAGCGGCAGGCCTGGAAGTGTTTGGGCCAACCATTTTGCTGTCAGAAGCTGTCTTGATTACGGATGAAGCGCACCGGGACACACCTGGCCTGAAGATACTGGATCAACGCCTTCAAGGGGTTTTGGTTGCGCGTGACCACGTGCTGATCGACTACAACATCCACCAAGATGACCTTGCCCAAGCTATGGCGGTAGCGCCTGGACTTGAGTCCCCGACGGTGTCTGCTCTGGCGGAGGACGGATGGCGGGCCGTGCGGGTCGTTGTCCGCAGCAGGGACATGAACCAGGTGATGGATGACCTGCTGGCGGCCGGTGCACGGGGTATCATCGTCACCGAACTGGTGGCGTCCCGCCTCCGATAGAACCAGCAGGCCCCGAAACCGCCAGCCGGGGAAACA
>CAYFVT010000010.1:2442-25095 GCA_964346705.1 uncultured Actinomyces sp.
CCAGCCGGGGAAACAGCCAGCCGGGAACATTGGACAGTCAGTGGTCCAGTACAGCCGATTAGTTTTCAACTTGTAGGGGGTGGGGACTTGAGCAAGAAGCGCACGCCCCCATCCCTGCGGACCTTGGTTCTGGCCCTGAACCTCTTGAACACCCGGCAGGGCCTCACGCAAGCGCAGCTGCTCGCCTTGGTTCCTGGCTATTCGGGGCCACGGAAAGACAGTGTCAGACGCACGTTTGAACGTGACCTGGCGGTTTTACGTGACAGCGGGCTAAACATTGAGGTCAGTGTGGAGGCGACCCCCCGCTACCGGATCAGTTCGGACAGCTCCGACCGGGGCCCAGTCGTTCTGGATCAGCCGGCCGCCCGCCTCCTTTTGCGGGCTGCACGCGCTTGGCGGGATTCCTCAAACGGTTCTGACGCTCTGGTGAACAAAATCCTGGGGCTCAGCCGCGACGCTTTTGACGCGCCTCCCATGCCTGCCGACCTGAACTTGGAAGGTAGCCCGGTCGCAGCGAAAATTGGTGCGGCCATTGCTAGTGCTAGGCCTATAGGTTTCGAGTACGCGTCGCGCTCCGGCCGCGAGTACCGGGAAGTGGCGCCCTGGCGCCTTGCAGCTAGGGGCCGCGCCCTTTACCTGTGGGGGTTCGACCTGAACCGGTGGGCTCCCCGACTATTCAGACTTTCCCGGTTTAGGTCTGCGCCCGACCTGCTTGCTGAGCCGGGCACAGTGCCAGCAACCGGCCCGCTGCAAGAGGCCGCCTTTTCGTCGCAGCGGTTCTTGCTCAGCCCACTGCTGCTTGTACGCGAAGGGGCAGCCCCGCTGACCCGCGCCCGCAGTGAGCGTCTCAGCCAAAGTTCCAGTGAAAGTTTCAATGAAAGCTTCAGTGAAAGCGCCAGTGAGACTGTGGCTGACAGCGAGGACTGGCGGGCGAATATCCCCGCGGGATGGCAGCTACGCCGGGGGCGCACTGATGACATGGCGGCCTGGGAGGTTGCGGTGTTGCGGGAGGCGGACGACGTGATTGCTTTGGAGCCAGCTGACTTCGCAAACCGCCTGCGAGCAAACCTGCAGGCCGCCGCGGGAGCGACCCATGGCTGAAGACCGTCTAGTCGGACTTTCCCGGCAAATCGCGTTGGTCAACTACATTGAGCGCAACCCTGGACTGACGGTTGGCGAATTAGCTCAGCATTTCAATCGCACGAACGCGCAGATCCGCAGGGACATAACCCTTCTAGATCAAGCGGGCTTTGATGACCTGCTACCGGGCAGGACGCTGGAGGTCGACTATGACCTGTACAAGTCGCAGGGTCGCGTGCAGCTCAGGGACTCTTTGAAACTGAATGCGTCCTCACTGCTGACGCAGGAAGACTTGGCGCGCTTGCTGTTCGGGTTGGAAGCTCTAGCCCCTAACCTGTCGGAAGAGGAACGGTTACTGCTGCCCAATGTCATTGGGGAACTTGCGAATCTGGCCGGGCCGGAAGATGAACTGGCCCTAGCTAAATTAGATGCCGCACCATTGCAGGCGGACCGGGAGAAGTTTCACCAGTTGGAGCAGGCCCTGCAGTCGGGCGCATGGGTGTCTTTCGGGTATGTGCGTGGTGACGGCGAACGTTCCCAACGCATGGTCATCCCCCAATCGTTGGTGCTTGAACGGGACGGTTGGCTGCTTGTCGCCAACAGCGCGGACTCAGGCCAGCGGAGTTTCCGACTGGACCGCATGGACTCAGTTGCCTTGGCTGAACCCCAAGAGTTGGCGGGACACGCACCCAAGGCCGAAGACGGCGCGGGCCACACGGACAGTTCGAAAGACCGCGGTGAGAGGGTTGAAGTCCTGCTGACCCCAGAGGCTGAGTGGGCTGTGGGCGAGTCCGTTGCCAGCCAGGTCCAACCGCACCCGCGGGGCTGGCAGGCGACCTACATTGTGTGGGACCCGGAATGGTTCATCACCGAACTGCTTTTGCTGGCACCCTACGTCGTTTCAACGTCGCCCGAACGGTATTGGGTGCAGGCGCAGAAACACGCCCGCGCGGCCCTGGCTGTCTGGGACCAGCACGGAAACATTCATATCGACTTGAACAACCCCGCCGCCTCAAGCATTGAAAGTGAGGGCCCCCCGAATGAGTCCTGACCATCTTTCTCCCGCCGAACGTATGGAACGTTTCAAACGGGAAATGACTCTGGAAGAAGCTGGCCTCACCCAGTATTGGACGACGCTTAGCTTCGCCCCCGACAAGTTCCAGGTGGAGGCGTTGGAGGCGGTCGCCCTCGGCAATTCCGTCCTTGTCTCCGCCCCCACGGGCGCCGGCAAAACGGTTGTTGGCGAGGGCGCCGCGTACCTGGCCCTGGAAAAGGGTGAACGGATTTTCTACACCACCCCCATCAAAGCGCTATCCAACCAGAAGTTCCGGGATTTCCAGCACCGGTTCGGTAAGGATCAGGTTGGGCTGTTGACGGGGGACAGCGCAGTGAACCCGGATGCTCCCCTGGTCGTGATGACCACGGAAGTGCTGCGCAACATGATCTACGCGGGCACAGACCTGTCCGCCCTGGGTGTTGTGGTCTTGGATGAGGTGCACTACCTGGCGGACCGGTTTCGCGGTCCCGTGTGGGAAGAAGTCATGATTCAACTTCCTGACTGGGTACAGGTGGTGGCCCTGTCCGCCACCGTCTCTAACGTTCAGGAGTTTGGGGGCTGGATTGAGAGCATCCGTGGCAGTTGCGATGAGGTCGTAACTCATGAACGACCGGTCCCGCTGTACCAGCACATGCTTGTGGGGCGCTCCCTGTACGACCTGTACAGCACGCCCAGGCGCAGAGGGCCCGCCCGCATCAACCCGGAACTTATCGAGGCGACCAGCCGTCCCGATCCAAGGGATGAGGGCGGGCGCCTGGGGCGCCAGCGCTTCCGCCGCCCCCGCACCGCCCCCCGTGAGGCGCAGGTTGAAATTCTGGAGCGCGCCCGGCTGCTTCCAGCCATAGTCTTCGTCTTCTCCCGCGCTGGCTGCGATGATGCAGCTGATCAGGTAGCGTCCGCCCGGCTGGGCTTGACCACGACGGAAGAGAGGCAGCAGATCCGTAAGGCGGTTGACTCTGCCCTGGCAACGATTCCCGCCGGAGACCAGGCCGCGCTTGGTTTGCACCGCTGGGCAGCTAACTTGGAGGAAGGCGTCGCCGCCCACCATGCTGGCTTGCTGCCGATCATGAAGGAAACGATTGAGAAACTCTTCTCCGAAGGGTTGATCAAGGTGGTGTACGCGACCGAAACCTTAGCCTTGGGGATCAACATGCCAGCCAAGTCTGTGCTGCTTGAGTCCTTGGAGAAGTGGAACGGCAGCGAACATGTGCGCTTGGCCCCAACGGAGTACACGCAGCTCACGGGACGCGCAGGGCGGCGCGGCATTGACGTTGAAGGTCACGCGATTGTCCTTGACCGGGGAATGGTCGCCCCCCAGGAAGTGGCCACTTTGGCTTCTGGCCGCAGCTATCCGCTGAAGAGCGCGTTCCAACCGAATTACAACATGGCTGTCAACCTGTTGGCGCGCACCGACATGAAGCACGCACGGCAGGTCCTGGAATCCTCATTCGCCCAGTATCAGGCGGATGCGTCCATCGTAGTCCTGGCGCAGAAGCTGCGGCGCACAAACGAGGAACTAGCCCAAGCTAAAGGCGGGTTGGACTGCGAGTACGGGGATGCAGCAGAGTATTTCGCTTTGCGGGAGCAGGTCTCAGGCCTACAGAAGGAAGCGGCACGTCAAGCGAAATCGGAGCGTAGTGAAGAGGACGTCCGGCTGCTGCGCCGCTTGCGCAAGGGTGACGTCATTACCTACCAGCGGGGGAGGCGTCGACGCCGCGCAGTCGTAGTTCAGGGCCCCGATAGTGCGCTGCACACGCCCCTGGCTCGGGTGGTGGCTGAGGACGGTAAGCCGGGGACCATTGGGCCGCGCGAAGCGGAGGAGGGACTGACCACTATAGGGCGCATTTTTGTTCCCAAGGGTGGGGCGCGCCGCCCCCGTGACCGCGCTGCTCTTGCTGCCGAAGTACGTTCCATTCCCACGAAAACCAAAACCGGCAGCAAGGGTGGCAGGCGGGGAAGTAGAAGCCCGGATTCGCCCAGCGCCGCCCTCCTACGGGAAGCGGACGCGTTAGAACGCCAGTTGTCTGCTCACCCCGTGCATGCTTGCCCGGAGCGGGAACGCCACGCACCGGCAGGCCACAATTACGCCCGGCTGCGGAAGAAGCAGCGGCGCCTGGCCCAGCAGATTAATGACCGCACCAGCCACGTAGTTGAAGACTTCGACAAAGTCTGCAATGTCCTGCGGGGCTTGGATTTCTTGGCGGAGGACGCCGTCACCCGCCGGGGTCAAGAGCTGCGCCGCATCTTTGGGGAACGCGACCTGGTGGCTGCCCTGGCGATCGCTCAGGGGGCGTGGGACAACCTGAAACCCGAAGAACTGGCTGCCATTGTGTCCACGGTTGTCCACGTCCCCAGAGGCGATGAGGCTAGCGGGGATCACCAGGTGTTCCTTCCTACCGGGAACCTGCAGGGAGCGTGGAACCAGACCATGCAGGCCTACGACAGTGTGCACCGCCAGGAGGTCAAGGTGGGGCGTGAGGTCACCGTGGAACCAAGTGCGGCCCTAGCGGATGTGACGTACCGGTGGGCTAAAGACGCGCCCCTAGCCGACCTGCTTGACGAAAGCGGGCTTTCCGGTGGGGACTTCGTGCGCGGAATCCGCCAAACCATTGACATGCTGGAGCAAATGCGCCGCCTGAAGAACCCGCAGCTAGCAAAAACGGCAAGCGAGGCAAGGCGCCGACTGCTCCACGGCGTGGTTGCGTGGACAGAGGTCGGATGACCGTACGAGCCCGCTCAGGCAAGGGCGCTTCCGCCTCAACCTTCGTTGACTTGGGGGTGTTGGCCGTATCAGGCTTGGCCACGTGGCTCTCATTCCCTGGGACGGGTGTGTGGCTGCTCCTTTTTCCGGCACTCGCGATGCTGGTCGCCATAGTCGACCAGGTTCGTCCCGGACGCGCCTTCCTGTACGCAGCTTGGTGGATGATGTTCTTCTTTGTCCCCCTGACCTCCTGGATGGAGTTAGCCACGGGCACCTGGGTGGCCTGGTTCGCTGCGGCCGCTGTTCAGGCCCTGTTCATGGGCATCTGGGGCGCCAGCGTCGCGGCCGTGTCTCATTGGCGCCCGGCCCGCACAACTCTGGGGCAGGCGGCCGCTGTAGCGCTGCTGTTTGTAGCCTTCGAAGAGCTACGTTCCCGCTACCCATACGGGGGTTTTCCGTGGGGAAAGCTGGGCTTTTCCCAGGTGGATTCGCCCCTGATAGCCCTAGCACCGGTCGGTGGGGAGGCCCTGGTCGCCTTCGTAGTGGTCTTCATTGCAGTGCTGTTCCGGCGCTCACTGTCCGCCCCCTCACCTTCCCACCCCAGTGCGAGTGGCTCACCGTCGGCGGACCGGGGGTTGAGGGCCATGATGCCGCGTCTGGCCGCCGCTGGGGGAGGGGCACTACTGCTCTTGGCGCCCGCGCTGATCCGTCTGCCAACTGATCAGCAGTCAGGGTTCCTTGAGGTGGGGACCGTGCAAGGGAACGTGGAAATCCCAATGGTCCAAACCTTCGCGGAAGAAGGAAAAGTTACGCAGAACCACACGCGCGAAACGATGCGCATGGCGGAAGATCACCAGGACCTGGACCTGGTCATTTGGGGCGAGCATTCCATCGACCGGAACCCGGTCCACAACGAAACAGTGCGGGACCTGGTGGAGCAGTCCGTGGCAGCCACGGGCACCCCCCAAATGGTCGGCTTCCTAGAAGTTGAGCAGACCCACAGCTACAACTGGGTTGGCATTTGGTACCCGGACACCGGGCTGGACGTGGAACTTTACGGCAAACAGCACCCGGTGCCCTGGGGGGAATACATCCCAATGCGGGACCTCACGCTGCGCCTGGCACCCGTTGCCTCTCAGGTGGGCGTTGACATGCACCCGGTGGACAACCCGGGAATCCTGGACGTGACACTAAACAGCGGCCGGGAGGTCCGGCTAGCCGTGGGAATCTGCTTTGAGGTGGCGTACGAGCCGATCATTGCGCAGGGAGTGGGCCTAGGCGGGGAGATGATCGTCATTCCCACCAACAATGCGCATTTCCAAAATACGGATGAGTCGGTGCAGCAAATGCAGATGGCCCAGTTCCGCGCGGCCCAGTTTTCTCGCAGCGCTGTCCAGGCCTCAACCAACGGGGTGTCGGCACTGATACTTCCCGATGGAACAGTGATAGAACAGACTGAAACTCAGGAGTCAGCCCACCTTGTTGGCCGGCTGCCCCTGCGCACCAGCCAGACGCCCGCAGTAGCGCTCAGTCAGCCGCTGGCCGACGGTGCCACCATCGCCGGCGTGGTCTTGGCAGGTGCCAGCCTCGTCCTCCGACGAAAAAGCAGAAAGCGCCCGGCCGGGCAGCACGCGCGATAAAGCCAGTAAACGCTTTTAGATGATGTGGTAGGGAACCTCTAGCTCCAGGTCGCCAGCCCGGTAAGCCTCAAGCTGCTCTTCCAGCAGGACTGCTAGTTCCTCCAGTGAGCGGCGCTCCAGCAGCATGTCCCAATGTGTTCGCACGGGCCGGGCAGCCTTCTTCTCTTCCTGAGCTTCGATCTCACCAACAAATTCGCCCATTTCACCACAGCGGCATTCCCACGTCGCGGGTGGGGTGGCTTCCGCAGCGAACTGGATCTGGAAGTCATGACCCTGCGGGCACAGGTACCGGGCCTCAAACCGGTCAGCGAAAATTACGCCGTCCTCCGATTCCAGGGACTTCGATCCAATCTGCATGCCGCGAAGTGCACGATCCGCCACGCTAACTCCTAAGTGTCGCCGAGCCCTCCGCAGAATCGCGGCGGGCAACTATCAATTATAGCGCACGGTAGTCGAAGCCAAATAGGGCGCCCTTTGCGAGGAGCGCCGCATGAGCCAGACCCACTGTCCGATAATGTACATTATGTCAGATTGACGAGGGCGGAGCCGAGTCGAAGCCAAACAGACTCAGGGGCTACTCCCCTGGGCGGAACGGGCCCACACTCAGACCTAGGCACAGGTGCCGACCGCCGTCTAGAAGACGATCTGGAAGTCAGAGTGCCCCTGTACGGGCGCTGGTGAGGTTTCCATGCGCTCAATTACCACCCCGGGAAACCCGCGGTGCAATCTAGCCTGAAACTGCTCCACCCGATGTCCCGGTCCCTCCGCGTGCATGGTGACGGACCCGTCGACCTCGTTACGGACCCACCCGGTCAGCTGCTCTCCCTCCGCTGCCCAGCGGACACGGTAACGCATGCCAACGCCCTGCACGACACCAGTGACCTTGATTTGGACGGCTCTGGGTTTGGCGGATTGGGCCGGGCTCATGAGGCACCCAGTTTCCGGCGGCGTGCCTCCAACTGGTCCAGCCCGATAATCTTGTCCGAATCATCGGTTGGCAGGGCGGCTAGCGTGCCCTCAACCTCACGCCACACCCGCCCCACGGCAATTCCAAAGACTCCTTGCCCGCCTTGAAGCAAATCAACAATCTCATCGGGTGACGTGCACTCGTAAACAGATGCCCCGTCACTCATGATCGTGATTGCCGCCAAGTCGTCGATCCCGCGTTCCTGCAGTTCTCCCACCGCCACCCGCACCTGCTGCAAAGAAATGCCGGTGTCAAGTAGCTTCTTGACTACCTTCAGGACCAGGATGTCCTTGAAGGAATAGAGTCTTTGCGACCCGGAGCCGCGTGCGCCACGCAGGGAGGGCTCAACCAGCCCGGTCCGTGCCCAGTAGTCCAACTGGCGGTACGTGATACCGGCGGCCTCACAGGCGACGGGTCCCCGATATCCCGCATCCTGATCCAAGGCGGCAAGCGGGTCGCCAAAGAGCATCTGCTGACGCATTTCCTGCTCCTCCGGAGCCGCTGTTTCGAAACTCACCCTGTCTCCTTAGACTTTGGCCTACCAACCCACCATACCGCCCAGTCGGGGTTCACCCTTCACTTGAGGGTTAGTGTCGCATAATCGCGATCCCTATTCCCCGAGTGCTGCTGCCAGGGCACCGCGCAATAGCTGACTGTGAAGGTCCGCGAAAAGAAGCCCCAGTTCCTGTGCGTCCGCCCGGGCGCGTTCCCGCTCAGCCGCCCGGTCCATCCTGGTACCGGAAGACACCACCTGGTCAATGATGTCAGCACTACGCTCTGCGCCGTTACGGACAGAACGGAGCTGACGCAGCGGCACTCCCCTTGCTTCCAGTGCTGCCAGCAGTCGAACGACCTGAACCGCCTGAGCTGGAAAACGTCCCGCCAAGTTGGGGGCAATCAGACCCGCAGTCACATACTGGTCCAACTGGTGGCGGACCGTGCCCGTCAGGTCGCCCAATTCACGGACAGTGACTGTCGCCCCATCTGCGGGTTGCACCGACTTCCCATCGGATGCCACAATCCGGGCTGCTGGCTCGGGAGCAACGTCCTGCCCCGCATCCAGAGCATCCAGATGCTCCCCTATTACGCGCAGCGGCGCGTATGAGTCACGCTGTTGCAGAAGAATGAAGCGCAGGCGCTGCACATCCGCGTCTGAATACTTGCGGTAGCCAGAAGGATTCCGGTGCGGTTTTACTAAACCTTTTTCTTCCAGGAACCGCACTTTGGATACGGTGGTGGCCGGGAACTCTCTTTTCAGCAGCTTTACAACGGCGCCGATAGTTAAGGCTGGGTGCCGGGAAACACCACGCGGCCATGGGCCCGCGTCCGTCCCACCCGCGTGCGCTAGCGGCGCAGCCTCAAGCCTTGCGGCCCCGCTCATTTGCCCTCAGCCGACACCTGCGGCGACGGGTTGTAAGTCAAACGGTACTTGCCTATCTGGACCTCGTCCCCCGGCTCCAGGAGTGCGTGGTCGACGCGCTCCCGGTTGACATAGGTACCATTCAAGGCACCGGAGTCCCGCACCGCGTGGCGCCCGCCCTCGGCAATAAACTGACAATGTTTACGGGAGACAGTGACGTCGTCCAGGAAAATGTCGGAACTGGCCGCACGACCGGCGTTGGTCACGTCCCGATCCAACAGGAAACGGGCGCCCGAGTTGGGACCGCGCTGCACTATGAGCAGAGCCGATCCGGCGGGCAGGGCGTCAACGGCCGCTTGGTCGCGTGAAGACAGCGGGAGCGCCACGTCCTCATCCACGGTCCCCGTCCCCAAACCAAACAGCGCCGTGCTGGTGGGGTCAAAGTCTGCATCCTGTGACATGGGCGGTGGTCCCTTCTTCCTGCTGCTTCCCAAACACCATTGCCGGTGATCTGGTGACCGGGGTGCGTGCGTGGAACTGCTTTAGCCTAAACCATTCTAGCCAGGGCAGGCCCCACCTGGCAGCTATTCACTGTCCACTGCGGCTTGCTTTGGCTCCTGTAGCGGCGCTACGGGAAGAATTTGCAGCTCGGCATGCTTTGTTAGTGTAGCCGTGGTTCCGTACGCACGAAACTGGTCTGCCGCTCCCCCACGGATTTCTAGAGCCATCGCCAGCGTGTCAGCGTCTCCAATCGCACGCCAAACGAACGGGGACCTGACAACCTGGCCGTCCGCCACAATGGCCTGCCCATCGCCAATTTGTCCCGTGGGCGCGAACCAAGACCGTCCCGTCAATCGCACGTCGTTTAGGGAGAGGGCTTCCGCTCCAGCGTTGCGCAGTTCCGTCATGGTGGTGATGAACAGGGGCGCAGGTAGGGGCTGGTCCGCGTCGGGCAGGCTGGCGACCCACATTTCGACGCCGGGCCCTTCAACGGGAACAGTTCCGGCGGCTAAAGCGGCGCGCTCTTCAGCTGTGGCCGCCGCCTGGGCTGCCGCCTCTTGCGCCCCGTGGGCCTCCTGCAATTCCTCAAGCAGATTCTGCAAGTACCGGCGCTCTTCACGCAGGTCGTCTTCCCGCTGCTGAAGGTCGGCTAAGAGGGCGACCAGCTGGTCTTCACTCAGGCCGGCCAATGGCTCCGCAGTGTGGGAACGAACTGTCGTCGTGGCTGCGATACCAAGCGTGAAGAACATGACGAACATGAGCAAGTGGATTGGGCGTGGACGGTTAAGTAGCCAGTCCGCGATTCGCCGGAAAGGCTTCCGACTAGCCTGCGCGTGAGAACCTTTTTTCGGCACGTGCTACGCCTTGAAAATTAGTCGCCGAATTGAGGCGGTGTTGGAGAAAATGCGGATCCCCAATACGACAATCACGGCCGTCGTCATTGCTCCCCCAACCCCCAATTGCACGCCCAGAAAAACCAGTAGGCAGGCAACAAGAACGTTCCAGAAGAACGATGTGAGAAAGACACGGTCAGAGAATATGCCCTCCAACCAAGCTCGGGCGGCCCCGAATAAGGCGTCGAGTGCGGCGACCACCGCTATCGGCAAGTATGGCTGAAGCGCGGCAGGTATGGGTGGGTCGAAAACTAGGCCCAGAACCACGCCTACGACAAGACCCAGGATGGCGATCATGAGGTCCCCCCAGTCTGTGCCGGGTCATTGTTCAAAGTAAACTCTGCGGCCTCTGGCACCGGCAGGGACACGGCCGGCAAGGTTAGCTTTTCAGCTCTTGTCACGTCCACCGAAATCCCAGCGCTCTTCTCTAGCTGTCTAATCTGGTCCGCCAAAGGTCCTTCCTTCAATGCCCGCCCCAGGGTACCGGGATCCCCAATAGCCTCTATCTGGTAGGGGGTGGTGACAGGCGTCAAGTTCACCAAGATGGCGGTTCCCGCCGTGCGGACAGAGGTTTCCGCCCCGATCCTATTCCCGTCCAGCGCCATCCCTTCCGCGCCGGCGGACCACAGCGCGTTCATCACTAGGCGTAGGTCCGAATCTTCGACCACACCCGGACCTTGCCTGGCACCACCCGAACCATCGCTTACCGTTACCACCAGGCCCGGACCCGTGACCCGTTGTCCCGCCGACGCTAGTTTCAGTGCGGGGGCAACCGCGGCGGGCACACCTAACTGCCCTTCGACCGCTTCCACGCGGGCACCTAGATCCATGTTCTCCTGCTGCAGCGCTTCCACTTGCACTGCGGACTCTTCGACGCGTGCCGCTAGACCCACGCTGGCGGAACCGGCGTCCACGCCCTCTTGTCGTAGGTTCACCGCAGCCACTGTCGCAGCCCACGTCAGAGCAGCTAGAGCCAGCACTGTTAACGCGTTGGACAGGAATCCACGTTGGGGCTGCTTCCGTTCCGCAGCGCTACGGTAGCCCGGGTCAAGGGAACTGCTCACAATGGTGCGCAACAGCAGCATCGAAGCCGCCGGATCCGCATTGCGTTCCGCCATTGTCGCGCCCTCCCGCCTTGCTTGGCTCCCCCGCCGCTTGGGCCGGCACTACACTGACCCTATGACCTCTGTGCAAAATATCAGACCCGCAACTGAACCCACGGCCCTGCGCGACCTGCTTGGGGCGCACCTGACCGCAGGCCAAGAGCAGCAGGTCAGCCTTGACCTAGATATTACCGGCATCTCCGTTAACACTGGGGATTTAGAGCCCGGGTGGGCTTTCGTGGGTATTCCCGGAATGACCAGGCACGGTGCTGAGCTTGCGGACCGCGCCAAAGCGGCTGGCGCCAGAGTGCTGGTTACGGACCAAACAGGCGCGGACTTGGCAGAAAACGTGGACATTCCCGTGGCCATCGTCTCCGACCCTCGGACCGCAGCCGCGGTCCTTGCTCAGGGGTTGCACGGTGTCGCGGTCAAAGGCCTAACCACCGTCGCTGTGACAGGAACGAACGGGAAAACCACCAGCACCTACCTTGTGCGGCAAGTTCTGCAGCCACTTCTGGGGCAATCCGCCTTGCTGGGCACCCTGGAGGTCGACACGGGCAGGAACCGGATGACGGCTGAGAGGACAACCGCGGAGGCGCCCGTCCTCTACCGTGCTTTGGCAGAGGCGCAGCAGCAGGGCCTGCACGGCGCTGTGGTGGAAGTGTCTTCCCACGCATTGTCGCTGGGTCGCGTTGACGGTATTGACTTCGACCTGGCCCTGTTCACGAACCTGCAGCACGACCACCTGGATTTTTACGAAAACAGTAAAGACCTCTACTTCGATGCTAAAGCCATGCTTTTCACTCCGGGCCATGCGAAGCAGGGCGTGGTGGCCGTGGATGATAAGTGGACGCGCAAACTGGCGCGCTCACCTCAAGTTCCGGTGACGGCGGTTCAGGTGCTGACCGAGGACGATCCAGACATCGGCCAGACCCCGCTGTGGCGGGTGAGGGACATCGAGGCCGATGCGGCCCGCGGTGGAACCAAGTTCAAGCTCATTGACCCAAGCGGGGCCAGCACTGAAGCCTTCTGTCCAATTCCTGGCAGCGTCAACGTCCAAAACGCTGCCATAGCGGTGGTGGGCGCACACCAACTGGGGCTGCCTCTGGATCAGGCCGTGGCCGCGTTGGCGGCCACGGCCCCAATCCCGGGGCGCATGCAGTGGATCCCCACGGACCGTGATGTCCTCCCGGCCGTCATGGTGGACTACGCTCACACTCCCGAAGCGATTTTGGCCCTGATTGAGACCCTTCGCCCCCTCACCCAAGGCCAGTTGCACGTCGTGTTCGGCACCGACGGTGACCGGGATGCCACCAAGCGTGAGCCCCTGGCTGAGGTGGTAGCCGAACTGGCCGACGTCCTGTGGGTCACCGATGAGAACCCACGCTTTGAAGACGCGGCCTCCATCCGGAAGCAGCTTTTGCGGGGCATCCGCAAGGTTCGGCCCGGGCTGGAGCAGGTGCACGAAGTAACGACATGCAGGCGCGACGCGCTCCGCGAAGCAATCGCGGAAGCGAACCCGCAAGACTTGGTCGTGATAATTGGTAAGGGCGCGGAGCTAGCCCAAGAGGTCCAAGGCGTCTACCACTCCTACTATGAGCCGGATGTGGCCGCCGAGATTGTTCGCGGTCTGACCGGGCTTCCCCGAAGAAGAGGCACACATGACTGACACACATGCTGACGACACGAACCTGTCGTTGCTGCGCGCCGACCTAAGCCGGTATGACCTGGAAGAGCAGGACCTGCAGCTTCTAGAGCAGGCCGAACTGGACCTGCCTACCGAGCAAACAACGCAAGGCAAACCTGTCTTGGCCGTTGTTGGACGCCCCAACGTAGGTAAGTCGACCCTGGTCAACCGCATTTTGGGTCGGCGTGAAGCCGTAGTCCAAGACCGTCCAGGGGTGACCCGTGACCGGGTGCTGTATGACGCCCATTGGGCGGGTCGCGACTTCACTCTGGCGGACACCGGGGGGTGGGAGGTCGGTGTGAAGGGGCTTGACCAGCAGGTTGCCTTGCAAGCAGAATCCGCGATCGATCTGGCGGATGCCGTCGTGTTTGTTGTCGACGCGAACGTGGGCGCCACCTCCACCGACGAACGGGTGGTGCAATTGCTGCGCAAGTCCAGGAAACCGGTCGTCTTAGCCGCGAACAAAGTCGACTCGGATGCCCAAGAGGGCGAGGTCGCCGCACTGTGGAGTCTTGGGCTGGGTGAACCGATTGGCGTCTCAGCGTTGCACGGACGCGGTTCCGGCGATCTGTTGGACGCTGCCATGGAAGTCCTGCCATTAACCCCGGGAGCGCCCGGGCGCCGCACTGATAGTTCAGTGCGCCGGGTGGCGCTGCTGGGCAGGCCCAACGTTGGCAAGTCGTCACTATTGAACACGCTTGCTGGCGACCACAGGGCGGTCGTGCACGACGTTCCCGGCACAACGCGTGACCCTGTTGACGAGATCATTGAAATGGGTGGTAAGCGGTGGGAAATCATCGACACGGCCGGTGTCAAGCGGCGAATGCACCGCACCCACGGCGCCGACTACTACGCCTCCTTGCGCACCCAATCAGCACTGGAGAAATCTGAAGCTGCCTTGGTGCTGCTAGACGCTAGCGAGCCGCTGACTGACCAGGACCTGCGCGTGATCCAGCAGGCAGCGGATGCGGGCCGGGCACTGGTGATTGTGAACAACAAATGGGACCTGGTGGATGAGGACCGCCGAATCGACCTGCGGCGGGAAGAAGAACGCGAACTGCATCAATTGGAGTGGGCGCCCCGAATCAACATCTCCGCCCTCACCAAGTGGCATGTGAACCGGATTCCGCGTGCTCTTGAAGCCGCTTTAGAGGGGTGGGAGACGCGCGTTTCCACCGGCAAGCTGAACGCATTCTTTGGCCGTCTGACTTCAGCGCACCCTCACCCCGTGCGCGGGGGAAAGCAGCCGCGCATCCTGTTCGCAACCCAGGCTGGCACGCGTCCCCCCAAGATCGTGGTGTTCGCGACTGGGTTCCTGGAAGAGTCGTATCGGCGTTTCATTTTGCGCAAACTGCGGGAAGAGTTCGGCTTCTACGGGACCCCGATTCGTCTTTCCGTGCGCGTGAAGGAGAAGAGAAAGAACTAGTGTTCGGCAGCTACATCGCTTTGGGTGACAGTTTCACGGAAGGCCTGGGTGACCCCCGGCCGGACGGCAGTTTGCGTGGCTGGGCAGATCGGGTCGCCGAGGGCCTGGCTCAATCCGCGGGGGCCGGCCACGGCGCTGACGCGGACTTCCGTTACGGGAACCTCGCTGTTCGAGGGCGTAAATTGCGCCCGATCATTGAGGCACAGGTTCCTGCCGCCCTGGCCCAACGTCCCGACCTGGTGTCAATCAACGGTGGCGGCAACGACATGCTGCGGCCAAATTTCAGTCCGGAAGAGTCAGCCGACATGCTACTGGACGCCGTCCTGCGGCTGCGGGACGGGGGCAGCCACGTCTTGCTGCTGTCCGGCCCCAGCCCGGAAGCGAACATTCCTTTGGGTTCTGTGTTCAGTAAACGGGGTGAGGCAATGACCGCCCTCATGCTGGAAAAGGCAGAGGGACTGGAAAACGTCACGGTGGTGGACAATTTCAGGGACCGGGGTTTCCGGTCCACCACCTACTGGTCAGAGGACGGGCTGCACCTGGCGGCCGCCGGACACCTGCGGGTGGCTGCGAACGTAATGGACAAACTTGAGCTGCCCTATCCTTCAGCGTGGCTAGATCCGCGCCGTCCAGCCCCTAACCCCAAAAAATATGGCTCCCTGACCTACTACCGGAGCCACGTCGCCCCCTGGGTCGGCAGGCGACTGACAGGGCGTTCCTCCGGCGACGGAAGGCTACCTAAGCAGCCGCTGCTAGCCCCACTACCCGACTGAGCAGCGCCCCAAGGCCCGCGCGTAATCCCCGCGCGCTTTGACCGGCTTTGTCCACATTTACCCGGTCATACCCTGGTCCACATGTTGGGGAGGATCTCCCGCCACCCTGTTTCGCGGCACAATAGGGGTCACGCGAAACAGGGTCAGATAAGCAGCGATGTTCGCTGAGCAGGAGGAAATGAACGGTGGAACGCACACAGCAGAATACCGGTGGCACCCAGCCCCAAACGGCGGGACTGATCAGTCGGTACGGGCAATGGCTGCCACTGGACCCGGATGGTCCAAACGTTTCCCTGGGTGAAGGGTCCACTCCCCTCGTCTACGCCCCCCGCCTATCTGAACGCACTGGCAATGAGGTTTGGATCAAAGTTGAGGGCGCCAACCCCACCGGATCCTTCAAAGACAGGGGGATGACTGTTGCCGTATCAGCAGCAGCCGCGCAGGGCGCCAAGGCAGTTGTGGCCGCGTCAACTGGAAACACATCCGCCTCAGCTGCCGCCTATGCTATTCGCGCTGGCATGACCCCCGTGGTGCTGCTGCCCGCAGGGAAAATCGCGCAAGGGAAACTAGCGCAAACGGTTGTTTACGATGCGCGGATCGTGCAGATTGACGGCAACTTCGACGATTGTTTAACCATTGCCCGGCAGTTGGATGAGGACTATCCAATCGCCCTGGTGAACTCGCTGAACCCAAACCGGATCCAAGGCCAAAAAACAGCTGCCTTCGAAATTGTGGACAGCCTGGGGGGCGCCCCCGACATCCACATGTTGCCTGTCGGCAACGCGGGGAACATAACCGCCTACTGGCTGGGATTCCGCGAATACGAAGAGGCAGGATTGGCCAGCAAGCTCCCCCAAATGTGGGGTTTCCAAGCAGCGGGGGCAGCCCCCCTGGTCTTGGGTCACCCGGTCAAAAACCCCGAAACTGTGGCAACCGCAATCCGGATTGGGGACCCGGCCTCCGCCGACAGTGCGCTTGCTGCCCGTGATGACTCCGGGGGCCGCATCGCATCCGTGACGGATGAGCAGATTCTTGCAGCCCAAGCCCTGCTGGCTGCGGAGGAAGGCATCTTCGTGGAACCCGCCAGCGCTGCTGGCGTAGCGGGAATGCTCCAAGCACAGCAGGATGGGACCTTGCCAACTGGCAAGCGGATCACCATCACCGTTACAGGTAACGGGCTGAAGGACATCGACACCGCCCTGCAGGGCCACGCTTTGAACCCCGAAATCCTGCCCGCCAAAGTGGACCAAGTTGCTGCGGCACTGGGCCTGACCAAATGATCCCCGGCACTCCGCCGGTCAAGTCTCTGCGGCCGCTACCGGTTGGCGCCGGGGCAACCGTGGCTGTACCCGCAACTGTTGCCAACGTGGGTCCCGGCTTTGACTGCCTGGGGCTAGCGGTGGACTGGCGGGAGGAAGTCAGACTTGAAGTGACCGCCCGCGGACTGGACTTCAGCCTGTCAGGACCAGGTTCGGACCTGTTGCCTAGGTCGGAGGACCATCTGATTGTGCAGACCTTCCGTGCGGGGCTTGCGCGCCTAGGCAGGTCAGCCCCCGGGATCCGCTTGCAGTCGCATCTGAGCATCCCCCTGTCGTCCGGGCTTGGCTCCTCCTCAGCCGCAATCGTCTCCGGGCTTGCTTTAGCCTGGTCTTTGGCGCACCCGGGTACGACACTGAACCGGGAGTGGATGCTGCGGCACGCCGTAGAAATCGAGGGCCATGCGGACAATGTAGGACCCGCCATTTTCGGGCAGGCAACCGTCTCTTGGGCTGCCCCTGCAGGACCAGATGCCGGTACTGGCACTAGTGGTGGGGAAGAGGACGTTTGCTACGACCTGGCGGGACTGCAAATCCATCCGGACGTTCGGGTCGCGACCTTCACCACCCCACTGGCGGTGTCAACCGACCAGGCGCGCACTCTACTGCCGGGGGCCGTCCCATTCCAGGACGCTGCTGCCAACACAGCGCGGGCAGCTCTGCTTGTTCATGCGTTGACCGCGGAGCCGCGTTTTCTGGCAGCGGGCACCAAAGACTACTTGCACCAGCAGTACCGGGAAGGGGTTTACCCCCAGTCCTTAGCACTGGTTAAGGGCCTGCGGAAGCGGGGGCTGGCGGCGGTTGTTTCCGGGGCAGGGCCCACCGTCGCAGTGCTGCACACTCAGGAAGAGGAAGCTGCCCTCACGTCCGCCGCACGCGACCTGCCGCAGGCAGCAGGGTTCACCCTGTCCCTGCATCAGCCCGGAGCAGGCGTGGCCCAAGTGGAACCGCAGCTGTCCGTATCACCCGACTGACCAAGATGGCCCTCTCAGGACAATATTGTCGTGGGAGGGCCATCTTCTGCAGGTAGCGTGTCTGTCTATGCCCTGGGGTTAGCGCAGTTCATTCGCAACCAGTTCTGCAATTTGGACGGTGTTCAAGGCCGCCCCTTTTCGCAGGTTGTCAGCCGAAACGAACAGGACTAGTCCCTTCCCTTCTGGGACGGACTGATCCTGACGTACCCGCCCCACGTAAGTAGTATCACTGCCCGCCGCCACAAGCGGGGTCGGTAGGTCAACCACTGTGACCCCATCCTGAGCTTCCAGGGCGGCCAAGGCCTGCTCGGGGGTGATGGGCGCATCGAATTGGGCGTGCACGGCTAGTGAGTGTCCCGTGAACACGGGAACGCGCACGCAGGTGGCGCCCACCGCCAAGTCCGGAAGGTCCAGGATCTTGCGGGATTCATCCCTCAGTTTCTGTTCCTCGTCCGTCTCACCCGAACCGTCATCCACTAGGGTGCCCGCCAGGGCAACCACGTCAAACGCGATCGGCGCGGCGTACACCTGAGGCTCCGGCAGCTCCAGCGCGTCCCCACTCAAAGCCAAAGCCTCAATCGGTTCTTGGGAGGCGACAGCTGCGCGCACTTGGCCAGCCAATTCCTCTACACCCGCAGTCCCACTGCCGGACACTGCCTGCAGGGTGGTGACCCGCAGGCCCTTCAGCCCCGCCAGTCCGTCAAGCGCCTTCAGGGTGGGCATAGCCGCCATGGTCGTGCAGTTGGGGTTAGCAATGATCCCGCGGGGCCGGTCTTTTGCCGCCGCGGGGTTGACCTCAGAAACGACCAGCGGAACCGAATCGTCCTTACGCCAAGCCGAGGAGTTATCAATTACCACCGCCCCGGCCTCAGCGAACGTCGGGGCGTACTTTGTGGACGCGGCCCCACCCGCACTGAACAGTGCGACGTCTATGCCCCCTAGATCCTCAGCCGTGACCTCGGCGACGTCCTCGACCACCACCTCCTGCCCACGGAAGGGGACGACCTTACCCGCAGACCGCGCGGAGGAAAACATCCTGATTGACTCAATCGGGTAGTCCCTTTGATCCAGCAGGTCCAGGATTACTCCCCCCACCTGACCGGTTGCCCCCACCACCGCAACGTTTAGTCCCTCTGCTGCTACTTGTGCCATTCCTCTTTCCTCCCTGCTAAAAGCGAGCCTCATGCCTCTACCGACCGGTCCCCGCGTAAACGGTTGCCGGCCCCCCATCCAAACCAAAAGCGGTGTGCACAACCTGGGCAGCGCGCTCCAAGTCCGAGTCGCTTAGAACCACCGAAACCCGAATTTCGGACGCGGAAATCATCTCAATGTTTATGCCCGCATCCCGCAATGACCCGAAAACCATGGCGTAAGCACCCGGGTTGGAGCGCAGGCCAGCACCAACCACGGTTAGTTTGCCGACCGTGTCGTCATAAACGACCTCTGGAATTCCCATTTGCTCCTGCAGTTTCGCCAGCACACCCCGAAGAGCCTCGGATTCCCCCTGGCTCATAGTGAACGAAATGTCTGTGCGTCCATCGCCCGCGACTGACACGTTCTGCACCACCATGTCCACGTTCGCGCCTGTAAGAGCGACCTCTTCGAACAGTTTGGCAGCCGCACCGGGAACGTCGGGAACACCGACGACAGTGATTTTCTCTTGCCCTCGGTCAACAGACACCCCGGACACTAAAGGTTCTTCCACGTTCTCTCCTTGGGACGGGTTCCCACTCGGTTTTTGGTGTTCCGCTCCGGTGTCGGTTGCAGCTGCGTTCACGACTAGCGTTCCATCGCCCTCACTGAACGCTGACCGCACGTGCAAGGTCACACCATGCCTGCGTGCAAACTCCACGGCACGCAAATGCAGGATCTTAGCGCCGTGCGCCGCAAGTTCCAGCATCTCCTCATCGGTGACGGACTTAAGTTTGCGTGCGTGCGGGACGATGCGCGGATCCGCCGTGAAAACCCCATCCACATCCGAGTAAATCTCACACACATCCGCATCCAAGGCGCGCGCCAAAGCCACGGCCGTCGTGTCCGACCCACCGCGGCCAAGTGTCGTCGTGTTGAAAGAATCCTTATGGAAGCCTTGGAACCCCGCGACCACCGGAATGGCTCCTTCATCCAACGTCCGCTGCAAACGCTCCGGTTCCACCTGAACGATGCGGGCTTGGCCGAACTTCTTGTCCGTTATAAGTCCCGCTTGCGGACCGGTGAAGGAGTGTGCGCGGACCCCCAAGGCCTCAATGGCCATGGCCAGTAGGGACATGGAGATCCGTTCCCCCGCCGACAGTAGTATGTCCGTCTCCCGCTTGGATGCCTCATGCCCTCCCCGAACCTGTTCAGACAGGTCCAGAAGTTCGTCCGTCATGTCGCCCATGGCTGACACGACAACAACAACCTGATCGCCCGCGCGGTGGCGCGCCACCACGCGCTGGGCAACCCGAGACATGGCTTGCGCGTCCGAAACGGAAGATCCCCCAAATTTTGCCACTACCAGTGTCATGGGCGGACCTAAACCGACCCCGCGCCGGGCCGCGATCCGGGCTCCGACCCGAGCTGGGATTCAGACTGTTGCTCGGCCACGCGTTCCAACGCCTTTTCAAACTTGACCAAGAAATCGTCTATTTCGGGCTCCGCCACAATCAGTGGGGGCGCCAGCCTCACGGTCGACGGGTTGGGGGCGTTGATTAGAAGGCCCTCTTCCAACGCGGCGGCAGTCACTTCGGATGCGACTGGCTGCGTCAACGCCACCCCTATCAACAGGCCGCGACCCGAGGTGCCCTCTACTAGGGGCGAACCCAAGTCGGCCACTTTGCGCCTCAGTAGCTGCCCCATCTGCACCGAGTTCTCCAGCAGCTCCTCCCGGTCCACAATGTCCAGTACCGTCAGCGCGGAAGCACAGACCAGTGGGTTGCCGGAGTATGTGGACCCGTGTGATCCAGGATAGAACAGGTCGGAAGCAGCCGGCCCCGCAACCACCGCCCCGATTGGCAGGCCAGCACCAAGGCCCTTCGCGCTGGTAACGACGTCCGGCACCACGCCTTCCTGCTGGTATAGAAACCAGGTACCGGTCCTGCCAATTCCAGTCTGAATCTCATCCAACACCAGCAGTGCGTTGTGTTCGGTTGCTAGTTCGCGGGCCTTCTGCAGGAAGCCTTCAGGCAGGTCGACTACCCCGGCCTCACCCATTATTGGCTCCAAGAAAATAGCGGCAACGTCCTGGCCCATCGCCTGTTCCAAGGCTTCCAGGGTGGGTGGAATGTGAACGACCCCGGGCGCAAGCGGCTCAAAAGGGGTCCTGTAGATCTCTTTACCAGCCAACGCTAACGCACCGTTAGTGCGGCCGTGGAAGGCCCCTTCCAGGGCCAGGATTTTCTGTTTCCCCAGCGGGTTGCCGTGCAGGCGAGCCAGCTTGATGGCGACCTCAATCGCCTCAGCACCTGAGTTGGTAAAAACAACTGAAGCGTCGGGTCCCAGCCCCGTGATTTCCTTCAGCCGTTCCGCTAGGGCTATCTGTGGCTCTGAAGCGTAAAAGTTTGAAATGTGGATCAGCTGCCCAGCCTGCTGGCCGATTGCTGCCACTAATTCGGGGTGAGCGTGGCCGAGGGCGTTAACCGCGATGCCCGCCAGGAAGTCCAGGTATTTAGTCCCGTCCTCCGCCCACACATAGCAGCCTTCACCGCGGTCTAACAGCTGCTGAGCGGGGGCAAATGTTCGGGCCAACGCACTGTGGGAACGATCCTGCCAGCGTTGCGTTTCAGTCACGCTGTCCTCCTGTCCAAACCGAAGCCGCCGGCGCGGCGGCCCTCTTGTTCTGCCCCACACACGGTAGTTGGCCCGCGCCAAGCGCGCGGGGCAGTCTACGTTGTGAGCAGTTCAAGGTTAGCCTTAGAGCACAGTCAGGAAAGGGCGAGGTCACCACATGAGCAGCAACAACAGTCCAGTTGTGAAGACCCGGGAGGGCAAGATCCGTGGAGTGGTGCGCCCGCACTCCCTGGCGTTCCTAGGTATCCCCTACGCCGAACCGCCAATGGGAGACCTCCGTTTTGAGGCGCCGCAGAAGCGCGGCAGTTGGCGGGGCACCCTAGACGCGACACAGATGGGGGCGACCGGCCTGGTGGTGGAAGCGGAGAACGCACTGGTCCCCGAACCCGCCATCCCCGGCGAGGACTACCTCAACCTGAACGTTTTCACCCCCAGTTTAAAGCCGGACAAGCCGCTGCCCGTCCTGGTGTGGATCCATGGTGGCGCATTCATCGGCGGCTCCCCAGCTGGCGCCTGGTATGACGGGGAAGGCTTCAACCGCAAAGACATAATCGTTGTCACCATGAATTATCGGCTTGGCTTTGAAGGCTTTGGTTGGGTGCCGGGCGCACCCGTAAACCGCGCCCTGCTCGATTGGATGACCGCACTTGAGTGGGTGCAGCGCAACATCGCAGCCTTCGGCGGAGACCCGGACCAAGTGACGCTTGCGGGCCAGTCTGCGGGGGCAACCGCCGCCCTAACGCTTCTGGCTAGCCCCGCAGCCCAACATTTGTTCCGCTCAGTGTGGGCGTCCTCCCCCACCCCAGCCCTGCGCCCCTTGTCGAAAGCCATGGAGGCCACCTTGGACTTAGCCCAGAAGGTGGAAGTGGAAGCAACCAAGAAGGGGCTGCGGTCATTGACCCGCGAAGACCTTGCGGCCAGACAGGTGGCGGGGGCTGAACAGGAAAAGCCGGACCTGGTCTCTTTGCGCGCCCTGGAAGTGGACCTAATGCCCTACGCGCCGGTGCTGGACGGGGACCTGCTCCCGCTCCCCTTGGAAGAAGCGTTCGCCACTGGAATTGGGGCCGACAAGGCCCTGGTAATCGGCTCGAACTTCGACGAACTAACTCACGTTGCGGATCGGGTTCAGACCCCCCTGGAGGCAATCCCAGAGGGCACCCTCTTTTCCTTGCTCGGCGTCCCCTCCGCAACCCGGAAACAGTACCTGCAGGACAACCCAACTATGAAGAGTGAGCGCAACCGGTACAAAGTGGGCCACTACTTGTCGGATGCCCTGTTCCGCTCCGCCGTTTTACGCACCGCAGTTGCCCGCAGCGCGTACCCGGATGCTCAGCCTAATACCTGGCTGTACTCCTTCGACTGGGATGGGGGCGTTCATGGTCGGGCAGTGCATTGCCTAGACCTCCC
>CAYFVT010000010.1:25195-34511 GCA_964346705.1 uncultured Actinomyces sp.
CCGAAGGAGGAGCGGAACGCTGACGCAGTAACCACGTCCTCAATCCCCTCCGCCCCGCAGAAGCGAGCGAAAGCGAACGGCAGGTCCTTAGAAACACAGACCACGACCGTGTTATCCAGTTCAGAGGCGATCTTGTTGAACTTACGCACCGACATGGCGCACACGCCCGTGTCCACGGACGGGAAAATGTTCAGAATGATTCGCTTCCCAGCGAAATCCGTGCTTTCCACAATCTTTAGGTCCTCCCCAACCAACTCAAACGCTGGAGGAACAGAACCCTTTTCAGGAAGGTAGCCGACAGTGTTGACCGGATTGGAATCTAACGTAATTTGAGTCATGCCTTATGGTCCCACGTAGGCAGAGGGGCCCGCAAGGCCCGCAGCGCGTAAAGAATTGTCGCCAGGTCCACAAGCTCCTGGGTTAACGCGCCAACAACCGCAGGGATCACACCGGTGGTTGCGACCAGCATCAGGCCAACCGAAAGGATAATGCCAATCCAAATGGCGGTCAGCGCGACCCGAACCGTGTGCCTGGAAATCGCTCGGGCATCCCCAATCTTGCTGAGTGAATCCTGCGTGATCACCGCATCCGCGGCTTCACCCGCGGCTGTGGCCCCGCGGGCTCCCATGGCGATCCCTACGTTCGCGGCCGCTAAAGCCGGCGCGTCGTTAACGCCATCACCAACCATGAGAGAAGGTTTCGGGGCCAGTGCAGCAACAGCCGCAACCTTCTCCTGCGGTTTGACGCCAGCCAGAACCTGGGTCACACCAGCTTGCCTTGCAACCGCATCTGCCGTGGCTTGTGCGTCCCCGGTGATCATCTCAATGGTTTCTACCCCGTCTTCCCGCAGGTAGGCAATCACTTGGCTAGCCTCGGGGCGCACCTCATCCTTGAGGACGATCCCACCAATATAAGTCCCGTCCACACCCACGTAGACTGCGACCTCTCCCGCCTCTAGCTCCAGCGCATCCACATCGCTGGCAACAAAACTAGCCTTGCCGACCCGCACTGTTGCACCGTCGACCAGTGCTTCCACTCCCCGGCCCGGCACCTCACTAGCCTCAGTTACCGCGGGCAACGACTGCCCCGCAGCTGCTTCGACGATGCTCCCGGCCAAGACGTGCACTGAATTCTGTTCAGCGGCCGCGGCTACGGTCAGCAGTTCATGGTCACTGATCCCAGGTGCGGGCACCAGCCGGTCAAGCAGGGGGCGACCAGAGGTGATGGTTCCCGTCTTGTCGAAACCGGCGGACTTAACTTCTGCGAGCTGTTCCAGGATGGCGCCACCCTTGAAAATGATTCCGTTCTTCGCGCTGAACGACAGCCCACCCATGAACGCGACGGGGGCGGCAATCAGTAGCGGGCATGGGGTTGCCAGTACCAGAACCTGGGCGAAGCGAACCGGGTCACCGGACACCGCCCACGCTATGCCGCCTATTGCAAGAGCAATGATGGTGAAGGGAACCGCGAACCGGTCAGCCAAACGGACGATAGGCGACTGTGATTTTTCGGCCTCACGCACCAATTGGATAATCTGCTGGTACTGGCTGTCCGCCGTCACCCGAAGGGCACGCACCCGCACCAGTTCCGACCCGTTTACTGCCCCGGAAGGCACCTCCTGGCCCGTGACCCTGGTTTGCGGCAGGGGCTCCCCTGTCAGGCTGGACTCATCGAAACTGCCGCGGGCGCTCAATAGTTCACAGTCAACTGGAACCAGTTCACCTGGTCGTACCACCAGTTCGTCCCCCACCTGCACTTGCGTGGCGGGAACATCCTCAGTTTCCCCCGTCTCGGGGTTGACCAGGTGCGCGGTTTGGGGCGCATTTTCCAAAAGAGAGGTCAGCTCCCTTGTGGCCCGTCCCGCCGCGTAGTCTTCCAAAGCTTCCCCGCCGGAGAGCATGAGCACAATGATGATGGACGCCCCGTATTCCCCCACCGCCAGCGTGGCAACCATGGCAACCACCGCCAGGATGTCCAACCCGAAGTTGCCTGCCAGCATGTCTTTGACCATGCCTATTGCAGTCCACAGAACGAAGCCACCCACGTAAATGGTGGCAAGCGTTTGGGCCCAGTTCCCATTCCCGGCTAGCCAGAGGGCGAGGACGACCGCACCCACAATCAAGGTCACCCAAACCACGGGGTAATGTTTCGCGAAGTATTTCATGCTCCCAGTCTGATTTGCCTGTGTCCTTCGCGCAACGAAGGTTAGGCATACCTTCCTTAGATTGATCCCCGCAGGTTCAGGCAGGACGCGTAGACTGGTAAAGGTAAAGTCAAACTTATTTGAGGAGGCCGAGGTGGCCAAACAGCAAAGCCGGTCGGAACAGCTGCGCCTAACGATCAGCACGTACCGCACAGGGTTCTACATAGCGGCCGCCGCTTCCCTGGTGGCGGGACTACTGATTCTGATGTTCCCGGCAACAGTTGAGAAGTTTGCCATGGTCTTACTAGCGATCTACGCTTTAGTGTCCGGCGTTATCTACCTAGCCATGGGTTTCATAGCGAAGGACGCACCAGCATCCTCACGCACAACCCGGATTCTTGCGGGCGTCATTTTCCTTCTGGCGGGAATCCTAGCGTTTTCTTTCATGGGGGCCGCGACCGCCGTGTTGACCAACATAGTGGGTATTGCGGTTGGCGTCATGTGGATTGCTGAGGGCGCAATGACCATCATGATGCTGCGCGGTAAGGAAGCCAGCACTGGAATCATTGTTTACGCGGTGGTGGCCATAGCGGCCGGTGTGCTTCTGCTGCTGACACCCGTGTGGGGGAACGCAGTCCTGCGCTGGCTGCTTGGATTCTCACTAGTGGGCTTGGGTATATCCCAAGCAATCCGTGCTTACACCACTTCCGCCTCCCTAACTGTCGACATGGAAGAGGACGACGCCTAAACACGGGCACCCCTGGACACGTCAGCACTTGTGTTGAGGGTGTGGTTGATTTTTGGATCCTCCGCATCGCGGAAGGACGATCTGAGTGGGGTGGAGCTCTTGAGTACACGCTGGGACATGCCCCCGGGCGTACGCATTGCCTCCAACCCACTCGCAAGAGCTCCAAGGAACTCGCACTCCCCAACAAAACCGCATGCGCGCCGCAGGGTGGGGCGCCTGGGAAAGCAATAGCGGCGGGAACGAGCCTTCACTGGCTTGCTCCCGCCGCTGCCTGTTGTCCTAACCGACTGCGTTTCGAACGCAGGCGAACTACCGACTTGGGCTTACTGGCTGTGGCCCTTCATCACCATGCGCATGATGCCCACGTTCAGGCCTAAGAACCTGAAGAACTGGCTGAAAAGGTTCTTCCGCGAACGCAGTGTTTTACTTGTTGGAAGCGGTGCGTTGGTCAAATCGGCCAACTGGGGCTCCTGCTTATCTGTCATTTCTAGTCCTCTATCTGGTGGCTAACGAACGGATTCAAGGTTGTCTGGCTGAACTCACTCCGGGATCATGTACCAGAACGGTTTTGCCTTCGCCTTGTAAATGAACAGGTAGTGCAGCATGGTCTTCACCCAGTGACCAGCCAGCCCAATTTCACCCTTCGTGTCCTGAATGTCCCGGCCTGTCGGGTACTTGTCGTAGTCCACAACGACCGGCATCATCGTCATGGAAGCAGCGGAACCACTGGCCATACCTGTGCCTGCTGAAGCGATACAGGCCGCCCCCATGTTGGCCATTGATGCAGCAACCGCCGGTGCATTCGGATTCTTGATGCGCCGCTTAATCGTCTGTGCAACCGACTTCCCGATCACGCCGGAAGGCATGCCCGTCCGGGGCGGTGCAGGAGCAATAACAACGCCATTCGGGTTAGTCCGCGGCTTCGAAATCTGGTGGGGCGGGGCGAACGCAATACCGGCAGCGAACATGTTCGGGAAGCCTGGAACCTCATAGGTTTCCGGCCAGTCAGAGGCCCGCCATTCCTCATACGGCTTCGGCGTGTAATCCGCATCAACCTTCATGAAGCCTGAAGGAGCGAAAATCTGGTCAGTGATCTCCGTGCCGTCCGCGTCGAAAGCTTTCATCGGCTGCCCTGAGAATGGTGGCAGCAGCATCGCGAAATCGAACTCAAGCTGATGGGTTTCACCCTCTAAGTTCTGGTAGGTAATGACGCCCTCATCAACCCGCTGCACCGCGGTGCCGACAATGGCCTCCACATCCCGCTCCCGGAACAGGGATGCGGTCCACAGTTCGGAAGATGTCTCAAAGCCGCGTTCAACGAAAGTCATGCCCCCAACACCGAAGTCACCCAGTTCGGCCTCGTTCGTTAGGAAAATGAGTCGCACGTTGTCCCGCACCCCCGCTTTACGAAGGCGGTCGTCAACGTTGAAAACGTATTCAAACGCGGCGCCCTGACAGGTGCACGTCCCGTGGCCGGTTCCTACAACTGCCGTCACCTGCTCACCCGCGGCGGCCCTACGAATGATCGCCTCAAGCTCAGCCGCAGCATGGACCGCGTGGTCGGCGGTGCACACGGAAACGGTGTGGCCACCATCCGGGCCAAGACCTTCCGTGGCCGCAAAGTTCAGTTTCGGTCCGGTCGCGTTGATCAGGTAATCGTAAGGAACCTTGGCGGCATGCCCGCGGTTCCCATCAGCCGTGCCTTCAACGACCACATGCGGGCGGTCTTCGCCACCCCCACCGTGCGGATGGATCTCGGTGGCTCTCGCCTGAACGTAGTTGATGCCCTTCTTCTTATAGACAGGCGCCAACGGAAACAGGACCTTTTTTTCCTGCATGGAACCGACACCAACCCAAATGTTGGACGGAATCCAGTTGTATTCAGAGTTGGGCGTCACCACCGTAACCTTGTGCGACTTGCCCAACATTCTGCGCAAGTGCAGGGCCGCAGTGTGCCCCGCCACCCCCGCGCCTAAGACCACGATTTCAGCCATATGCTTTCTCCCCTTTGATCAGCCGGAAGTCAAGAAACCTCACGCCCCAACCATACCTCAAAAGGGATAGTTGCCGGCCTATCTGGTGTGGCCTTCACCCCGAACTATCCACTTCGTGGTTGTCAGTTCACCCAAGCCCATTGGGCCCCTGGCGTGCAGTTTTTGGGTGGAGATCCCAATTTCTGCACCCAAACCAAATTCCCCACCATCCGTGAAGCGGGTGGAAGCGTTCACGTTCACCACGGCCGAATCAACCTGGTTCACGAACTTCTCACTAGCTGGCAGACTGGTGGTGCAAATGGCGTCTGTGTGCCCGGTTGACCAAGACTGAATATGCTCAATAGCGCCGTCCACACCTGACACGACCGCCACCGCCAGCTCAAGGCCCAGGTACTCTTCACCCCAGTCCTGTTCCGTAGCAGCCACGGCCTCCACCCCCTTGGGGACCAGAGCCAGCGTGGTCTCGTCCGCGTGGATCAGCACGCCCTCCTCCCCCAACGCGGCCAACACCCGCGGCAAGAACTCGTCTGCAATCTTGTCGCTAACGAGCAGTGTCTCCAGCGCATTGCAGACGCTGGGCCGGTGTGTCTTCGAATTCACGACAATGCGCAAAGCCTCATCCTGGTCCACTTGGCCATCAACATAGAGGTGGCAGTTTCCGACACCCGTCTCAATGACCGGCACCTGAGCTTCCCGCACCACCGTTTGGATCAAGCCAGCGCCACCACGGGGAACCAGGACATCCACCAGACCCCTGCTGCGCATCAACTCCACGGCACCCTCACGCCCGTAAGCGTCAATGGACTGAACCGCTGCGCCCGGCAACCCAACCCCTTCTAGAGCCGCAGATATGACTGAGACCAGAGCCGTGTTGCTGGCCGCCGCCGCACTGCCACCACGCAGGATCACCGCGTTGCCGCTCTTCAACCCGATCCCAGCGGCGTCTACGGTCACGTTGGGGCGTGCCTCGTAAATCATCCCCACCACGCCCATCGGGACCTGCACCTGGGACAGTCGCATTCCGTTCGGCAATGTTGATCCCCGAACAATGTCCCCCACCGGGTCAGGCATAGCTGCCAAGTCGCGCAGGGCACTCGCGATGTTTTCCAAACGCTCCCGGTCCAGCATCAGCCTGTCCAGCAGCCCCTGCGACAAACCGTCGCTGCGTCCGCGCTCCAAATCCTGAGCGTTTGCGGCAAGGATGTCGCCTTCATTGGCTAGCAGAGCATCTGCCATAGCCTCAAGGCCGGCATTCTTCCGCGCAGTCTCAGCATTGGCCAGCACTCTTGCCGCCATCCGCGCATCGCGTGCTATGCCGGAAATACCCGCCGCGACGCCGTTTTTTGTCTGATTGGTCTCATTTTGTTGGCTCATACGGACAAGATAGCACTCTAGCCCGCGCTCCCGTGTCCGGTAATCACCACTAGGTCGTCGCGGTGCACGGCCTCATGAGCATGGCGTCCGCCAATGTCGAATTCGATCTGTGCCATGGACTTGCCCCGCACCTGATCAATCTGGGCCGCGGAGAATCCTGACAACCCCCGGGCCAGCACGGTTCCCTTTACATCCAC
Source organism: uncultured Actinomyces sp. (assembly GCA_964346705.1). Classification (GTDB taxonomy): domain Bacteria; phylum Actinomycetota; class Actinomycetes; order Actinomycetales; family Actinomycetaceae; genus Scrofimicrobium. The sequence goes on from CAYFVT010000010.1 coordinate 31,652, forward strand.
CACTTCGACTACGTCGCCCTGTTCGAAGCGGCCTTCAGCACCCGTTATACCCGCGGGAAGCAGCGACGCATTCCGCTGCGTCACCGCTTGGGCGGCGCCCTCGTCAATAATGATCTGTCCCCCTACGTCCGCGGCGTGCGCCAGCCACAACTGGCGGGGCGTTAAACGGCGGCCCGTAACCTGGAACCAGGTGCCGACCTCTTCCCCCTCTAACGCTGGACGGGCGTTCTCAGCTGACGTCAGCAGCACGGGGATGCCTGAAGAGCAGGCGACGGAGGCAGCAGCGATCTTTGTGACCATGCCACCCGTCCCCAGTTGGGAGCCGCGTGAGCCAACGTCCAGGTCTTCCGTCTGCGCTAGATCTTCCACGTGCGTGATTCGCTGCGCGTCCGGGTACTTCGGATTTTTGTCGTAGAGGGCATCCACGTCGGTCAGAAGGACCAGGGCGTCCGCCCGAACCAGGTGGGCAACCAGGGCAGCCAAACGGTCGTTGTCCCCAAACCGGATCTCGTCAGTTGCGACCGTGTCATTCTCGTTGATGATGGGGATAACACCCAAGGTGAACAGTTCCTCTAACGCGCGTTGGGCGTTCCGGTGCTGAACACGGCGCAACACGTCTTCTGCCGTAAGCAGGACTTGGCCGACAAGGAACCCGTGATGACTGAAAGCCTTAGTGTATTCAGCGATCAGCAGGCCTTGCCCAACACTGGCTGCGGCCTGCGCTAAGGCCAACGTCTTTGGTCCTTGGCGCAGACCCAAGGGTCCCATGGCGGCAGCTTGCGCGCCCGAGGACACCAGCACAATAGTCGTACCTTCCCGGGCCCGCTGTGCCAGGACCGTCACCAGCGCTCGTAGGCGCCGCTCATCCAAGTGACCGTCCGGACGCGCCAGGGATGACGACCCAACTTTCACGACTATGCGTTTGGCCTGCCGCAGAGTCTCACTCCGATGCGCTGATGAGGGCGCCCCCGTGCCGGCGCCTGTCACTGGTCTGTTACCAGTTCAGTGAGGTCGTCCACCTTGATGGCATCCCCGGTTAGAGTGCTGACCGCCGTCAATGGCATCTGGTTCATAAAGAGTAGGATCTGCGACTCGGGTGACATGCCTAGTTCCGCCAGTTTCTGAACAATTTTCGGGCCAGCAGTGGGATGTTCCAACCATTCGGCCAGCAGGGATTGTCCGGTCAGGGGAACAGCGGGCTCGTTCCCTTCGACGTGAACGTCCGCTTCCAGTCGAATGTCACGCGAGGAGGAGCCGACCTCAACCTTGTATTCGCCCTCTTCCACCACCCAACCCCCGTGCTGAGTTGAGTAGTAGGCCAGATCATCTTCGCTGATGTGGACCTCCATCCGGCGGCTTTCCCCTTGGGAGAGGATCTGCTTTTGGAAGCCTTTCAGTTCTTTCGGGGCTCGGGAAACCGCGGACTCGTAGGGTCCCACATAAACCTGCGCAACTTCCGCACCGTCCCTATCCCCCACGTTAGCGACCGTGAAGGAAACTTTCAGGCCACCATCGCTAGGTGCCACGCTCAGGTCCGAGTACTCGAATTCGGTGTAAGAAAGCCCGTGCCCGAACGGGTAGGTGACGTGAAGCAGCAGTTCGTCGTACCAGCGGTAGCCGACCAGGATCCGCTCGCCATAAAGGACTTTGCCTTCCTCACCGGGGAAGTTGACGAACTCCGGGGTGTCTTCCAGCCTGGCAGGAATCGTTTCCGCCAGTTTCCCGGACGGGTTCACTTCCCCGAACAGCACGCGCGCCGTGGCCTCCCCGGACCCTTGGCCCAGCAGCCATCCTTCGATGATGCTAGGAACGGCTTCCTCCCAGGGGGTAAGACGGACAACGCCGCCATTGGACAGCACGACAATGATGCGCTCATTCAGGCAGACCAGGCGCTCTATCAGGTCTTCTTGCACTTCCGGCAGGTCGATGCTTTCCCGGTCGAAACCTTCCGACTCTTCCTCAGCAGGTAGCCCTAAGAACAGCACCACGGTCTCTGCTTTAGCTGCCAAAGCTTCCGCACGCGTGGCTAGCTCTTCGTCCGGGTTACCGTCCAACCTGAAACCGGGTTCGTAGGGAACTTCCGCGCCCAGGCGGGAACGGATCGCATCCAGAGCACCGCTGACCTTCCAGGGCGTGACCTGCGAACTACCGGAACCCTGGAAGCGGGGTGTTTCAGCGAAGGCACCAATGACCGCGATTGAAGAGGGCGGGGCGTCCCCGGCTAAGGGCAACAGGTCGCCCTCGTTCTTCAGCAGCACGATCCCATCTGCTGCCACAGCCGTGGCCAGCTCATTATGCCCGGCTAGCAACGGCTCTGTTACGGCCCCAAAGTGCGCTTCCCCTTCCGGGGTGCGCGCGGCGGCAGCCTTCAACACCAGGTCCACCACCCGTTCTGCGGCTTCCTCCAGGTCCCCTTGCCCCAGTTCCCCGCTTTCCGCGGCCGCCAGCAGCAGTGCGGATGAGACGCCGCCGGTGCCGGGCATCTGCAGGTCCAGACCGGCCTCCAAGGACTTGACCGGGTCGGAAACGGCGCCCCAGTCGGATACAACCAGGCCTTGAAAATCCCACTCTTCACGCAGGATTTCAGTCAGGAGCTTACGATTTTCTGAGGAGAAGGTCCCGTTGATCGCGTTGTAGGCAGACATCACGGTCCACGGTTGTTCCGTGCGCACAATGTGCCTGAAGGCACGCAGGTAGATCTCGTGCAGGGTGCGTTCGTCAATGCCCTCATCAATCCGCATCCGGTCAGTTTCTTGACTGTTCGCCGCGAAGTGCTTCGGGGAAGCCCCCACACCCTTACTTTGCAGGCCCCGCACCCAGGCAGCCCCAAGCGCAGCCGTCAAAAACGGGTCTTCTGAGT